>NZ_JAVJQN010000180.1:0-8350 GCF_040218245.1 Coleofasciculus sp. E1-EBD-02
GGTTGTTGCAGCGAAGCACGGGGTTAATCGTCGTGCCTGCGACTGGATTGTCAAATCTCCCCTTGTTGGAAGGGTCGATTTGACTTCTATCCCTCTCCGGGTTGCTTCGCTGAACCCGGAGTCTCACGAGATATACGATGACGATGCAACCTAATTTTCAGACAATGAGCAAAAAGGAATTACGCTCCTATTTGCTGGCTCATCGAGATGACGATAGCGCTTTCTATGCTTATGCAGATAGAGTCTATGATTCGGTAGCAACAGTAGAAGCAGCCGTTTTTGAGTGGTTAAAGCGTCAGAATCCTCACCTGGAGATTATCAAGGTTCCGGACAAGCGTTTAATGTTTATAATCACAGATGAGGACAAAAAAGTCAAGAGCATAAAAGTGCATATAATTAATTCTTCGATAGCTAATTATAAAACCCTATTGGAGATAAAAACCAAAGATATTCCTAGTGATAGGAAGAAAGATAAAGTTATTTTTTTTTATAGTTTTTGTTAGTAAAAACTATAAAACGGCACTGAATTTAGAAAGAGATCTAACCGAATTGCATTCCAACAGTGTTACTAAATATTCACGAGTCGTTGGGTATGTTGACTCGGATGGAAAGTTTAAGACAATTTAAAAGCTGGATTGCATTTAGAATAACTACTATCATTTCAATTTATAGTTTGAATTATGGATATAAATATAGAGACTGTTAAAAAGGCAATCAACATTGCTAATTTTAACCATACGGAGTTGCTGGAAATTGCCCTGACGCATCCTTCATATATCTATGAAGACCGCAACTTAAATTCGCAGCAAAAAGACAAGCAGGAGTGTGATTACAGAAGACAGGCAATTCTGGGCGATGCAATTCTCAATGCTGTTGTAGTTGATTATTTACATGAAAATGACTCTACTCTAAATCAAGGTAAAATTACTGACTTTAAAAATAACCTGGTGAGTCGGGAAAAAGCTTGTGAATTTGCACACAAGTTAAACTTAAGGAATATCTGTAGACTTGGAGGAAGTGCAAAAGATAAAGATATAAGCGACCAAGTCAGTCTATTTGGTGAGATGTTCGAGGCATTTGACTTTGAGCCTGAATTGAAGCAAGCATTACAACAAATTAAAGCTGAACTGCCTGACCTTGATGAAGAGAAAGAACGTTTTGAAGATTGGCGGCAAAATAATGGTCAAGACTGGATTGATAAAATAAAGAATATTTTGGGTCACGATTTACAGTTAGACTACGAGCAAAGGAATTTACTAAAGCAATATTATAATGCCAATAGATGTCTATTGGAGGAGCTGAATAGCAATTCTAATGTAACTCCCACAGTCAGAGAGGAAATTAAGAATAAGCTGTTCGGCATTTAAACCTTTGAGTGGATTACGGTTGTTCATTAGTGCAAGTGGGTCGCCCCTACAAGATATTTATTGCATCCTAGTGGCGTGGCAAACCTTAATTGGTGGATTAGCATTGTAGGGGCGCATGGCGTGCGCCCGATTCAATGATAAAATTTATTCCACAATTTTAATTTGAGCTGTGTCAGTCCACTACGATGGCGGCGTGGCACACCTAAAATGGTTGAATAAGGCTAAAACTCTTACTACGAACTTGTATGCCAAACCACAAAACCGCTTTAAGCAAGTTTGTATTTAATGGTTTGTTGGTCTAGATATTGACGTACCCCTTCACTCATCTGTAGCAGGTTAGGTTCAACTTTTTTGCTCAAAAAATCCTCAACCACTGATGCAACCTTGTTTGTTAACAACGGTGGGACTCCCTGAATCCGCTTAGGATCAATCCTGATTTCGCCACGACTTTCAATCAACGTCTGACCATGATCATTCAAAAAGCGATTCTTGCCAGCGCAGTGAACAGCTTCGGTAAAGGCGTGAGTCTTGATACTCCATACCAGAGTAAAATCTGACTCATTCCAGGTGTTATATTCTGTCCACTTCAGCATATCTTTGCTCAACAGTGTTCTAACCGGAGCTGGGATCTCGCCACCACCGTGCCACTCGTTGACGGCGTGAATACATGCATTGTCTTGATGACGGGACTTCACGTCGATGCTCCGAACATTCGTCATATAGGGGATTAACTCCATTAACCTATCACGGTAGGTCGCAAAAACAATGGAACGAGAAAAGGGAATCTGGATATCGGTAGAGAGAATCATATATAGCTTTGTGGGTTAATTCTTCATAAATTGTAAGAGTAAGTAGCTAGAGCCAACCTCTCCTATAGGACTTATTTCCATGCGTCAGTTCAAAAACATCTCTTGGGTAATCGCGCAACTCACTTGGGGATGAAACTCGATGTGATTTAGCCAAGTGTGGCAATTCGAGGTTGGCTACCCCTAATCCTATTATTAAGCCTTCATGAGGTCTTTATGAAGCTTTGATGAAGCTTGTGTGAAACCCTGGATAGCTCTTGACACTCCCCTCTAAAAATTTGTAGTCGTTAAGAGAGGAGGTTTGATTGTTCCTCGCATCACAACCCAGTCGCCAGTCAAAATGAGAGTGGAGAGACAGGCATAAGCCTTATCAGTCCCAGGAACACAAACCATCGCTCAATCGAATCTACCCTGGTGAGTTATTATGCTTTTGGTTTTATTGATAACCTTAACAATCACCTTCGCAGCAGTTTGTGTGGTTGTTAACACGACAGAAGAAATTGTCCAACTTGCCGCCGCGTTTACTGCCATGATTTGCCTATTGGTTAGCCTGGTGCTTGCCCCTGTGTGGCTTAAGGTGTTAATTGTACTTGCACCAATGGCGATCAAAAAACTCGCGATCGCGGGTATCAGCTTCACACATTTATAAGTCTGATACCTTAGGCATAAGCCTGTTGGCAGAGAGCCTGCTATCTTTCAAAAGGATACTCCGTAAGGAATACCTGCTGCCATTATTCTTAAGTAGAGCTTGCTGCAAAAACTGGAAACCCTTAAAAAGAAAGGGTTTCAGGACAATTAAAGGTTCATAAAGTGCAATAAATAAGCCTCGATAGATAAAAACTTCGACAAAATAGCGAGCCAGACGCTCGCACGACAACCGCTTTCCGTTCCCTATCCTTACCCCAACCCTTATTCAGCAACTCCTCAGTATGCCGAAGATTGAAGAGATTAGTCTAAGATCTTATATATCTTCAATAAAAAATTAAACTATGGAAACTTTAAGATATATTGAAGCCCAAAAAAATTTAAGACTTTGCTTTGAAAATAGGATTATAAGATAGTCCTGTAAACTTAATGATCACGGATGGATTAACACCAAGATCAAATCCCCATAAGGCTCAAACATAATGTTAAGATTGAGCCACCAGGCTTTCCTGCTTTAGTCTCACGATTAAAACTCGTTTCCTTAAAATGGCTTTGGTGATTTTTGGCTAGTGACTTGGGAATACTAAACTCAAGCGGTCTGCTAATCCATTTATTTTAATAGTTTGACAGATGCAATTTAAGAAATTAGCGCTGATCTTCATGACAGTTACCCTACTCGTAAGCTGTGTGCTGAGTATACTATCCGTGCGTTCGGAAAGTACGGATGCCAATCGTTCGGACAAAATCGCCAATAAAACCTCACCCCCTGTCATTCCACCCCCTCTGGAAACAGCGCTTGAGGAATTGCGTGTGATCCAAATCAAAATTGAAGGTGATATTCATCCCAAAGAATATGGCGAAGATATAAGTGATCTGACACCTATCGTCGAAAATGCCTACGGGGATGCTGAGATTCTAGCCACTGTTAAGTCAGCGTTAGCTGGACACCAATTAGCGGTTCAATTCTGGGAGTGCGATCGCGTTTTTGGCTATGACGAACTTTTCCAATGCCGAGATCAAGTTCTGCAAGCCGTCTTCCAAAAATATCCCGATATCGCCGCCCAAGCCCAGGCAATCGTGGCTAGCGAAAATACCACTTACATTAGTGCTGAACTGGATGAAAATTCTGTGTTAGAGGCAATTTGGGAAAAGACAGGTATGGATACGAAAACGGCACTGCAAATGAGTAACCCAACGTCCTTGACTGCAGATAATCACACTCAAAACTAATCAGCTATCATGAATTTAAATTTAAGTAGGGGCTGCTGAATAAGTCTTGTGGTGAGGGTAGGGAACAGGGAACAGGGAACAGGGAACAGGGAACAGGGAACAGGGAATAGGGAATAGGGAATAGGAAACAGTAAAGAATGTCCTAACCTGCCTTGGTACTGCTATACTTTCCCAGAGCCAGGATTGCATTTTGACCCCCAAAACCAAAACTCCAACATAATACTTGGCGAACCTTGTGCCGACGGGCTTGGGTCACCAAATCTAAATCAAACGCGGGTTTGCCCAAGCCGACACAAGGCGGTAATATCTGATGCTTGAGCGCCATCAAACAAAACGCGACACCGATCGCGCCCGATGCACCTAAGGTATGACCCGTGGCTCCCTTGGTTGAACTTACCGCTACTCTATGGGTAAACAAATCATCCATTAACTGGGCTTCATTCTCGTCGTTTAATCGAGTCCCTGTGCCATGAGCGTGAATATAGTCAATCTCAGTGGGGGAAAGATGACTTCGGTCTAAACATTGCTGAATTGCGGTTATCGCACTCTTGCTACTTGACTTGGGCGTAGTAAAATGGTATGCATCACAACTTAATCCCATGCCTAAGATTTGTCCATAAATTGGCACACCGCGACTCAACGCTAATTCTGCTGACTCCAACACCAAAACCGCTCCCCCTTCACCCAACACTAAACCCTCTCGTCGTTGGTCAAAGGGATAAGCCCCTGTTTTTGCCAAAGCCCCCATTTTGTCAAATCCTGCCAAGGTTAACCGGGTAATCGGGGCTTCCACCGCACCGACAATAACCCGTTGACATTGACCGATTTGGATCAGTTCAACCCCCCGTGCGATCGCCCAAATTCCTGTTGCACAAGCTGCCATAGGTGCCAACACAGGTGCCATCGAGCCAATTTGACGAGCTGTTGCGATCGCGGCTTGATGTGGCAATGTTTCTAACCAAGTCTCTTGCTTCAGCCGGGAGGAACGGTGACTAGAGAATAGCTCCCCTACGCCACCACTTCCCTGCTCAAGAGCGGCTCTGATCAACTCTTCCCAAGACGCCTGACAGCCACGACTGGAGCCAACCACCACACCACAATTAGGCATCGGTGTCTGAAGATTGGCATCAGCCAGAGCATCGGCGACGACGACCTGAGTCAACGTCGTTAATGAACTTGGCACGGAATTGATTAGCGCCAAGGGTCGAACAGGTAATTCTGGAAAGGGTTGATAAGAGCGAATCCCTGACTCACCATTAAGCAGTCGTTGCCAACTCTGTTCTAAACCCCCTAATGCTGAGATTAGACCAATTCCTGTAACAACAACCGAATGCAAACCCAAATTTTGACCCTTCACTTGCTGCGATTATTGAACCGAGGCTCTAGAAGGGCGGGTTTCGTTAAGTTATTGGTTGTCTCCAAAATGTTATCCGTAAAACCCGCCCCTACACCTCTGCGCCTCAGCTCCTTCAGCTCCCCCTGCCAAGATGCACTAGGGAGATTCTTCTGCCTCAGACTCAGGTCGTTTCAGATTTTCCAGTCCCTGGGTGACTTCGGCTGACTCGATGCGATCGCCTACTTGGATAGTATCTACCACATCCATGCCATTTTTCACATAGCCGAACACCGCATAATTTCCATCAAGAAAAGACAGATCCGATAGCGCGATATAAAACTGGGATGAGGCTGAATCTGGCATCGATGAGCGTGCCATCGCCACAGCACCACGAGTATGCTGCAACTCCGGAGGAGCAGAAATTCCAGCTTGCTCCAACGTTTTGCTATAGATAGGAGCCTCGGCATCCTTTGGCTTTATTTCTAAAGGAATGTAACGAGGCTGCCCTGTTTTCGGGTCAGTAAAACTCCCGGTTCCCAGACGCTCTACCGGAACATTGGGGTCTTTCCCTTGGGGATCACCTCCCTGAACCACAAAAGGTTGGGGTTCACGCACAACTCGGTGAAACACTAAGTCGTCATAAAAACCCCGCTCGACCAAATCGACAAAATTCCCGGCTGTAATTGGGGCATTTGTGCCATCGACCTCAATGGTAATCGGGGAATCTTTAACCGTTAAAACAACGGTCGCTTTTCCCTCTAATTGGGGTAAGCTGCTAATTTGAGGATTAGTGACTTGAGCTACCGACGTTTCTGTTGTTGCGGCTGTTGAGGAATCCGTCGTGTTTTGGGATGCCACCTTTGACGAACTACAAGCTCCGAGACTTAAGCCAACAATTACTACCACAACCAGGAACCAGCGCCGGACGATTACTTGCATATTTATTAACCTACCTTCTTGTAGCTGACGCTACTTAATCATTCTGCCTTAGAGCCTTCTGCCCTCTGCCTTTTCTCTACCAAAAAGGAGATAGTTAACCGGGATTTCCGATTACATGCCTTCTAGGGGGACAGCGAGGAAACGCGCCAGTTCTGCACCTTGGTTTTCCAGTTCCGATAGGGACAAAGGCTGTCCTACACGAGTGAGTGGAACCTCCCGGCGATCTTTGACGCGCAGGTAGAGAGTGCGGTTGGGATTAAGCCCTTCTTTGATCTCAACTTTAATCGATTGCACATCTTGAAGGCGACAGCTAAACTCGACTTTGCGGTTTTTGCCTGGAAAGCCCCAGCGAAAAACTTTTACCATTCCGGTTTCCTTGTTGAACTCATTGTATCCGCCGCCAACATCCCAAAGGATAACCAGCCAGAGATAGAGGGCAAAGAGCAAGCCAGCAATCCCGTAAAAGCTCATGGCGATGCCTTGAGGGATAAACTGTAAACCTCTGGTATCGCCCACAGGCAAGAGATCCCGTTGAAAATAACTGGAAAGTCCGGCTAAAAGAAATCCTGTACCACCGATTGAGGCGACTACCGCCCACCAGTAGTTGCTCAATCGCCGAGAGCCTAAAACAGATTGACGCAATAAGCGGTTCTCTTGTTGGGTTGGGGTGGCTGTCATACTATCCTGTTCCTTCCCTCTCAGAATGGGTGTAAATACGCTCCGCCTATTACTATGCCATTTTTGTTGACTCCTGTGCTGCTCAAGGGCAATTCTGAGTCAGATGTATCAATTTGTAAATTTCCCAACCTTGACTATTATGGTATTCAAGCACTGAATCCCCTACTCTCCCTAGCGAAAATCGAGGATTCGTGTAAAAATATGATAGTTTAAGAAAAATTAAGTCCACGCCAGTTAAATTATAAGCTGGTAACGCTAGGGTGCTTGGCACACCCTGTATTCAGGCAAAGTTAGTCAAGTCGGCTGACTTTCTCACAGTTAAGGTACGCCGAGACTCGGCGAAACCCAAGCCGCGAAGGTTTGAAACGCCCAACCCTGAATTAACAGGGGTTAGGAGATAACACGATGCCCTTATGGCTTTCCGTCGTGTGCCTGGGAACCCGTTGATCGGGATATATGGAACGAAATTTCCATAGAATCTCCTTTCTAGAAGAAGGGAGAGTGTCAAAAATTCCCAGTCTATCGCTGTGGAACTGTCAAGGGAAAAATCCTTGTAAACCCTTAATGTAAGAGGATTTGAAACGATGACCATAGCTGTCGGACGCGCTCCCAGCCAAAGAGGATGGTTTGACGCACTCGATGACTGGCTAAAGCGCGATCGCTTTGTATT
Organism: Coleofasciculus sp. E1-EBD-02; assembly: GCF_040218245.1. Lineage (NCBI taxonomy): Bacteria > Bacillati > Cyanobacteriota > Cyanophyceae > Coleofasciculales > Coleofasciculaceae > Coleofasciculus > Coleofasciculus sp. E1-EBD-02. The sequence continues at coordinate 7,672 of NZ_JAVJQN010000180.1, forward strand.
CATCGGTTGGTCAGGTCTACTCCTGCTCCCTTGCGCCTACTTGGCGGTTGGAGCTTGGCTAACCGGTACAACTTTTGTTACCTCGTGGTATACCCACGGTTTAGCCTCTTCCTACTTGGAAGGCTGTAACTTCCTGACTGTGGCGGTTTCCACCCCCGCCGATACCTTCGGTCATTCCCTACTGCTACTGTGGGGACCTGAAGCCCAAGGCGACTTCACCCGTTGGTGTCAAATCGGTGGGCTTTGGACATTTACTGCTCTGCACGGTGCATTTGGCTTAATTGGCTTCATGCTGCGGCAATTTGAAATTTCCCGTGTAGTGGGAATTCGCCCCTACAATGCCATTGCCTTTAGTGGACCGATCGCGGTATTTGTCAGCGTATTCTTGATGTATCCCTTGGGGCAATCCTCTTGGTTCTTTGCTCCGAGCTTCGGCGTCGCCGGTATCTTCCGCTTCTTGCTGTTCTTCCAAGGATTCCACAACTGGACACTGAATCCCTTCCACATGATGGGAGTGGCAGGTATCTTAGGTGGAGCGCTGCTGTGTGCCATTCACGGTGCAACGGTAGAAAACACCTTGTTTGAAGACGGTGAAGGGTCAAACACCTTCCGGGCGTTTAACCCCACCCAAGCCGAAGAAACCTACTCGATGGTGACGGCGAACCGTTTCTGGTCTCAG
>NZ_JAVJQN010000182.1:0-8484 GCF_040218245.1 Coleofasciculus sp. E1-EBD-02
GGATGTATTCAGTTTTTGAAGTTCGACTTAAATGAAACATACTTTGTAAAACTTCACACCATCCGACCACTCACAACTGTTGTGTCAACCTATTTTCTCATGCTTTACCCCCATCGTGATTACTGGACCGGCGCTCTAGGACAAATGACAAATGACAAATGACAAATGACGAATGACTTCATTAATTTGCCCTCTCCCATAACCGTTGAATTTCAGTTAACACTTGCTTATCCGGGGGTGGAATCACGTTTCCAGGGGGATTTATCTCAGCACCTGGAATAGTCTGAGACCAAGGACTATTGGCAACGGTTTGTAAATCAACGGTATTATTAACGGGACGGAAACCGTACTGCACAAACACTTCCTGTTGGGGTGGTTGAGTCAGAAACTCTAAAAATTGTTGGGCAGCTTTTGCCTGATCTTCACTCACATTGCGACGAACAATTGCTGCTGTAGACACCGTTTCAATCGCCGGATCAAGGTAATAAATTTGGTAGGGTTTGCCTTGATTCGCGGCTGATTGCTGCCAACGATAAAGGGCAATACTTTCATACACGGTAGCCACATCTGCATCATTGGGACCCCGACTGATAAATTCTTGTAGTAATATATCAGTTGAACGGGGCGGCTGATAGACGGAACGCTTAATTAAACTAAATAAGGAATTAATTTCAGGATTGTTTAATGTAGCGCTGCTGAGTGGACGTCCGCCTAATTTAGACTGCGCCCATAGTCCTAACGTTACCTGACCACTATTAGAACGGGTAGGATCGGTAATTACAAAATCAAAACTGCCCCAATCGTTATTCCCGCCAATTTCTTCCCAGTTTCCTGCTTGCATGGCTTGTTCAACCCGTTGCCATTGGAAACGCCCGTTGGGAAACAGAATATTGCCACGTTGAGTCCAAGCCACACCCACAAGGATCGTTTTGGCAATAGGTTGAGGCGTATTGTAGAAAGGTTCACCATTCTGTTGCGCCTGAATGCGATCGCGTAATTCCTGTACAATCTCGCTACTGGCAGGAATGAGTACCGTAGGCTGGAAGTCGTTCTGGTTATCAATATAGTTATTGACCATATCCTGGGAACCTTGAAACTTGAGTTCTAAGTCAATTCCCGGATTTTCTTCCTCAAACTTGGCTTCTAGACTTTGCAGGGGTTCAGCCAGTTCAGTTCCACTAACCACAACAACAGTCTGGTTGAATCCAGGTAAAGGGGTGTAAGTTAAGCCTAAAGATACCAGGATAATGCCAATGGAGGTTAACAGCCGGGTGGGGTTTTGAGATTGACGAGTTTGGGTTGCCATTGTTCTGGGGAGAAGAAATTGCTAGTACCGCTACGCGGACGTAAAAAGTCAAAAGTCAAACGTTTGTTTTCATACCACGTCTATGATTAATCAATTGTAGGGGCGGGTTTAGCCTCTCAGGTAAGCTTGTCACTAATAACTGATCAGCAAAACCCGCCCTTATTCTGTCGGGAGAATTTTGGTCGCTAAGGTGGCGATTTACCCGATCAATCGGACTACTGTATCGGTTTTCTAAGCAATGCATGGTTTGAGTATTATGTCAAATATGTCTACTGGACTGGTGTACTTGGATTATTTTGTTACCAATAGATCGAAACTCTCTTCTAAACTATGAAGTTCTTCACTCAAGGAACGGAGTTCTCTGGCTTGTTCGGAGTCATTTAAATCGGCAGTTCTTAGCTTATTTTGGAGTTGCTGCAACACCCCGGCTGCATCAGCAATCATAGTCGAAAGACTGGTAACTTGTGCTTGACGCGCATCTTGTCCCTGACGCGCTAACTGAAGATTACGCTGCAAGCTTTCTGTAAGTTTGTTAAGTTGGTCTTTAGCAACACCACTGGCTTGGGTTTGTTTTTGATTGACCTGTTCGAGTTGTTGTTGTAAATCACTGACGGATAATAGGGAATCAGCCCCTTGGAAGCGTTGAGTCAACTGGTCAACTTTAGCAGGTAATTCAGAGGCGCGATCGCACGCATACTGAACGGCGGCGAGTAACTCGACTTCTAAGCCATCGCTTAAGAGTTTAGTGGCTTCTGATCGCAATATCTCCGCTTTCCCTGCTAACGTCTGGGCTTGCTGTTTGACCAATTGCAGTTCCCGCGCCAGTTCCGGGTTCTCTAGATTCAACGTTTCCGGTTCTTTCAATTTGAGTGCGATCGCACCGCCTGTCGCAATAACGGCGGCAAATGGTAACATGACCACACTGGATAAGTTAGCTAGACGAACGCCGACAACAAGAACAATTCCGCCAGCGAGTACAGCTAAAGGGTAGTTAAGTGGATTTGCCAGTTTCATAAGGTTTGAGTTTTGAGTATGTAGGCTTCTGTCAAGGGAATCTGTTGGTAGGGGCGGGTTTAGGGACTAATGTTGATTGTTTTCCCTAGGTTGGCTACAAAACCCGCCCTTTACTTACGTTTGTCGGGACAGGTTTTACCAATAACGTTTAGGAGAAAACCCCTAACTTAACTCGGCGCGTCTGTATTAAAGCCGAGAACGACTTGACAAATGACCAATTAGAATTCAACCTGTAAATCATCCATAACCGTCGCAATCGTTTCTGGATCTCCTTTACGGTAATAGCCTGCATTCAGGTCAGCAATTGCCTTCAGCGCCTCCGGATCAAAATCACCTTCTTTGCCATAACCAATGGTAAAAAATGCAATTCGCTGATCACTATTAAACCCACTTTTTTGCAATTCTTGTTCCAGTTGATTCAGATTAATCTGAGACCCCGAATCTTCCCCATCGGTGAGAATTAGCACCGCATTAATCGAATCCGGGCGCGGATTTTCTTGCAGCCAGTTACGGGCATAAAGTGCCGCATCATAGAGTTTAGTCCCTCCATAAGCTTGAAGACCACTAATAAATTCCAAACCGCGATTCCGTCCGGCATCGGTTCCCTCGACCAACACAGGTTGGCTAATTTCATCATTAAAATCAATCAGGGCAATCTTATCCTTGGGTCCGAGACTGTTAATATAGTTCTGCAATGTATTCTGTACAGCAGGTAATTTATTTCCTTGCATCGAACCCGACGTATCCACCACAACAACCACTTGGGAGGGTTTTTTTGCCACCTCTTGCCAGGAGGTTAACATTGCCTCAACAACGTCAGGTTGCGGGGGGCGATAGGAATCGTATTTCGCCTGGGGGTTAACGCCAAACTCTGGGATAAACTTAGGTCCTAAAGCCACGCCTGGGGTTCCTGGGCGCAAACCGAGTTCCGTGGCAATTTGTTGGGCTTCAGGCGATTGTAAATAAGTAACAACCTTCTCGGCGGCGGCTTTTTCTTCCTCACTCACCCAAGGCGCATTGGGGATAATCGCCCGCATATTTGATGTAAAAGTGGCGTTAGGATAAACGGCTTGGTAACGAGGTTGATTAGGTTGAGGGTTCGCATTCGCCGCAATCACCGAAGACTCATAAACTGAACCCACAGACGCCCAAAACGGTCCATTTTGCACCATGGCTTCCGCTAGAGAATCGGTGGAAACGCCATACCGAGTAATTTTGCTTTGGATTTGCTGGACTTGCGATTCATACGTCTTAACATCTTCCACCGTTAACTCTTGCGGACGCTTCCCCGAAACTGATGCATATTGGGCGACTAAGGTTTGTAAGCCAGAATTAGAACGGGTGGGGGCGGTATGGACGTAGTGAACGGCTAAGGGGGGACTAGCGGGGTCGATATCTTGATGGGTTTCAGCCGTGACTAGGGCTTTGAACGGATTAGCTGTGTTCTTCAATCCTGTGGCGACATCCTCCTGTGCCATAAAGACCATGGGACTATTTGCCAGCAGGGGGGAGTCGGTAATTTCCGGGATGTAGTTTTGTCCAGGAAATAGCTGATTCATCCGGTAGATTAGCTGGCTTTGGTAAATCTCGCCATCCACAGAAACCAAGGTGGGCAATTCCGCAGACTCGGCGTCTAGGGTGCCATTTTTGAGTTGTGAGCCTTGAGAAACCAGGCTAGTAACAATATCGCCACTCCCCATCGATTCACAGGTTAGGCGGATGGCGGTGCCATTATCAAGTTGGGGCTGTTGTTGATTAAATTGTTCCGCCGCTTGGTTGCAGAAGTCTCCCAAGGCACTACCTGCTAGGAATTTAACGGTGAGACCACTGAAATTGTCTGGATTCGTGTTACTCCCGTTACAAGCGCTAAGGAGTAGAAGGCTGAGGACAGCCGTAAGGCGAGTGATGAATCGGCGAGGTTGCAGATGCATAGAAGCCTCTACATTAATGACTAGGTATTATAACTCTAGTGTAGGAGCGATCGCGCCTGTTTGAGGAGTTCGTTCGTAGTCAGGGCTTTAGCCCTAGATTGTTAAGAGGAAGTGTGCTACGCCATTACCTTTGAATAAGGGCGGGTTTTGTTGCTCAGTTATTAATAAAAAGCTAGCTTGAATGGCTAAACCCGCCCCTACAATTAACTGGCTTTGCCCGTTTTGGTATTGGACAGTACCAGGTAATTGCCCTTTAGCTCAACAGTATATATGATACAATTGTCACAATAAACACCAGCCTTCTGGAAGATTACTTTAGTTCAGGGCATAATGAGCGTGACTCCATTATTTGGGTCATGACCTCTTTGAATGTGTGCTTTTATCCATAACGTTAGAAATTGCTCTAAAATCGATCTTGACAAATGGCAAAACTAAGGTGAGACAGTGCCGACTCTTAAAGCCTCTCAATGGGGACTCGCTAAAATCAAGCAAGCCAGAAACGAAAAGGGGTGGAGTTGGAGTCTTGACGATGACGACACCTGCTTGCTTGAGGCTAGTCGAATACTGGAACCGGATAAACCGTGGTATACTGGGGGACCTTATGCTACTGGACTCTCTCAAGGAACATGGAAGCGGTTTTTAGCCGGAAGACAACCCATTAGCGCTCATGCCTTTAAAGCATATTGTCACGTTTTAGGACTCAACTGGGAAGAAATTGTCGATCAAGGCAAGACAACACCCTCCAATAGTCGTAGCCGCCAAGATTGGGGAGAAACCATTGACATCTCCATCTTTTACGGTCGCACGTCAGAACTGAAACAGCTAGACCAATGGATTGGCAAAGAACGCTGTCGTATCGTAGCACTCCTGGGAATGGGGGGAATCGGTAAAACCGCCCTGGCAGCGAAGGTAGCTGAACAGGTACAATCTTCCTTTGAATATGTGATCTGGCGATCGCTACGTCATGCTTCACCCCTGGGTGATCTCCTCACTGAGATCATCGACTTTTTATCGGAGGGTAAGGAACAAGAGTCACCCGATACCACTAACGGTCAAATTTCGCAACTGATGGACTACTGCCAACGCCATCGCTGTTTGTTGCTCCTCGATGATGTGGAAACTATCATGAGTAGTGGCAGGTTAGCCGGACATTATCGAGACGGGTATCAAGACTACGGGGAACTGATTCGGCGCATGGCTGAAGAACGCCATCAAAGTTGCTTACTGCTGATTAGTCGGGAAAAACCGATAGAAATTGCCTCATTAGCGGGTACAAAACTCCCTGTTCGAGAACTCAAACTCAAAGGCTTAAGTGCGGAGGATGCCAAACGCATTTTAGAAACGAAAGGATTTTCCTCCTTAAAGTCAAGTGCTGATGCCCTGATTCAGCTTTATCGCGGCAATCCGTTAGCCCTAAAAATCATGGCGACAACTATCCAAGAAATATTTGACGGAAATATTTCGGAATTTTTAGAGCAAAGTACATTAATTATTGGTGATATTCTACCGAATGTTTTCAATCAACAATTCCAACGTTTATCTCCTTTAGAACAGGAAATCATTTATTGGTTGGCACTGGAAAATCAGCCGCTTTCAATTTCGGAACTAAAAGAGGCAATGAAGTTTTCGGTGACATCCTTATCGAAACTCCTGGCAGCGTTGGAATCCCTCAAACGCCGATCGCTGTTGGAAAAAGAACCCAATGCTGAAGCTAATGAAGCGATTTTTACCATTCAGCCGGCTTTGTTGAAGTATGCCACCAATCAATTTATTGACCAGGTGTGTCAGCAAATTTCAACTGTTTGTAAAACCAAATCCGTAAGTCAACTGGGGCTACTCAGGAGTCATGCCCTAGTCAAAGAACAGGTATCCGATGATCTGAAGACGCTACAAATTCGCCTAATTCTTACTCGCGTCAGGGATCGATTGTATGTGTTAAAAGACACAGATCGCCTAGATGATCAACTTAAAGCGATTCTTTCTATACTAGAAGGAACATCTGACCAAATGGTGGGATATGCACGACTTAACACGATCAACTTACTGGATGCAATTGAAGGCAGATTGTAAGCAGACCCTAGAGGTTTGGCATAAGTGGCGAAGCAAAAAGAGATAAGTGATACTGCGACGTAGCCAAGATTACTGTTTCTAACCCCCCTCATGATATACCCCAACCTATTGCTTCAAAACCGTTATCGAGTCCTGCGAACACTCGGTAAAGGTGGGTTTAGTCAAACCTTTGAAGTCGATGATCAGGGAATTGCCAAAGTCCTGAAAGTTCTGAATCTGGATCGGTTTTACAGCTATGAGGCTAAAGAAAAAGCTGTATCCTTATTCCAGCGTGAAGCTATGGTCTTGAGTCGGCTTCAACATCCTGGTATTCCCAGAGTTAAGTCAGATGGCTATTTTGTCTGGTCGCAGGGGACAGAAGTCTCCTTGCACTGCTTAATCATGGAGAAAATTGAGGGGATCACGTTGAAGCAGTGGCGATCCGGTCGCAAAAAACCTGTCCTCAATCAAGACCAAGCGATCGCGTGGTTGAAACAACTTTTAGATATTTTAGAACAACTGCACCAACAAGAGCTAATCCATCGAGATATCAAGCCCTCTAATATTATCCTGCGACCTAATGGACAACTGGCATTAATTGACTTTGGGGCAGTGCGGGAGATCACCGAAACCTACTTACAACGGCAAAAACAAGATGAAACCGGCACCGTGATTATTTCTAGTGGGTATACCCCACCGGAACAAATGGAAGGTAAAGCCGTAGCGCAATCGGATTTCTTTGCCCTAGGTCGCACCTTTGTCTATTTATTCACAGGCAAATCTCCCAACGATTTTGAGTCTCACCCCCGGACGGGCAAATTGCAATGGCGAGAGAGTGCGCCGCAAGTTAGCAAAGAATTAGCGGATTTAGTCGATTATCTGATGGCGACGTTTCCCGGTCAGCGCCCGCAAACCCCAGCCATGATTCGTCGTTGTATTGAAGACATTATTGCTCCCCCCCCTTCCTTACCGCCACCAGCACCGATCCCGATCAAGAAGCGATCGCCAATTCAGTCCAAAGCCAAAGGACTGATGTCTCTAATTACTCAGTTATTGCCCATTTCCACCTCACCCAATCCCTGGGAAAAGGTGAAACTGCGTCGGACTCTTTCTGGACATACAGATGAGATTCGTGCCATTGCTATCAGTCCAGATGGTAAGACGTTAGTCAGTGGCAGTTATGACAAAAGCATTAAACTGTGGGCATTACGCCTCGGCAAACCTTTGCATAACGTAACTGGACATAGCCACCGTGTAACCTGTGTGGCAATTAGTCCAAATGGTCAGATTTTAGCCAGTGGCAGTTTTGATAAAACTATCAAACTGTGGTCACTTAGCACCGGAAAACTGATTAATACTTTGGTGAGTCGTGCGGATCGGGTGCGAGATATTGTATTTAGTCCCAATGGTCAGATTTTAATTAGTAGCGGGGATTGGGAAATTAAACTTTGGGCAGTACGAACAGGTAAATTGCTGCGTATTTTAGCCGGAAATTCAGATTCAGCCCGACATATTGCCTTTAACCCGAATGGTCATAGTTGTGCCGTGGGCAGTTTAAATGGCACTCTAGAACTTTGGAATCCTCATAATGGTAAACCGCTAATGACGTTTACCAATCAATCGACGAGCATTACCTGTCTAGAATTTAGCCCAGATGGTCTGATACTTGCCAGTGGTAGCAGTCGGGCGATCGCACTCTGGAATCCCCAAACCGGTAAATTATTACGGACGTTTGCCCCCGAGTCACCTGGCGTGGCGGCTTTGGCATTTAGTCCCGATAGTCAAGTTCTCGCCAGTGGAAGTGGTGCGCTAATTGAATTGTGGGATGTTCAAAATGGTCAACGATTAACCAAGTTGTCAGGGCATTCTCAACCCGTTCGTTCTTTAGCCTTTAGTCCCCATGGGGATATTCTCGTCAGCGCGGGAAGCGATCGCAAAATTAAGCTTTGGCAGTCAGTTTAACGTTAATATTAATTGACCCTGATGGTGAGTTAATTTTTCAACAACCCTGACTTAGCTAACGCTTGAAGTCAGGGATTGTCGGACAAACGACAATTAAACGTTGAATACCGCATAGAGTCTCGGTTTGGTACAGACACCCGGATGTTTCCCTAGTCCGGATTAAATCTAAAGCCTTTTGTCGGGCTGTTGTTAAGTCAAGACATCTTAACCGAGATGGCGGGA
>NZ_JAVJQN010000183.1:0-22048 GCF_040218245.1 Coleofasciculus sp. E1-EBD-02
GTTAGGGGCAAGTTTGATTCATTTATTAACCGGGATTTCCCCGGCTGACTTACCCCAGCGTGAGTTACGGATTCAATTTCGTGACAAGGTGAGTATTAATTCTCAGTTCCTTAACTGGATTGAAGCCCTGAGTGAACCTGATTTAGAACTGAGATTTCAGACCGCTTTCCAAGCCCTTAACGCTCTCAAAGATAACAGCTCTATTCGTATTTGCCAAGATAAAATCAAGCATCTAGATATAATCAAACGTCCTTCTGATACAAAAATAAAAATTAATAAATCTGCCAATAAAATTAGTATTTATATTCCCTCCAAGCAGATATTTAACCAAAAATATATGATTGCATTTTCAAGAAAATTTATGCCTATCGTGGGATGGCTTCTTTTGCTAATACCTCTAAGTTTAGCAATGGGATTTATAGAGTTTTGTATTTTCTTGAGAATTCTAGAGGTTGGGTCAGAATTCATGCTAACATATAACAGGGAGTTGATAGCTGCTATTTTTGGATTGTCATTGACCAATATATTGATTATCCCTTTTCTATATTTTCGATCTTCAAAATATATATTAAGTGCTGTCAAAAGCATTTTTCAAGACATACAATCTATAAATAAAATTGGCGACGAATATTTAATTGAATGTGATCGATACAGAATGGTTTTTTATCACCAATATGTTAGTAAATACAACAACTGTTATTCCTCTAAAAAAAATGCGCTAAAATCAACTATAAAAGAAATTGGAATTGATGCATTAGAAAATCAAATTTATATTAAAGTTAAGTGTGGAAATATACCAACCTACAATTTGACCATAAATTGCTTAAATATCAATGAGTGTAAATGGATACAAAAAACACTAGAAACCTGGTGGTTGAATTGACTCCTTTATCTTAACAGTAAAAAACGAAGGATTATGCGACAACAAAATATACTAAAAAGACGCTATAAACTTAATAAAAAAATAGGAGAAAACCTGGGGCGTCAAACCTGGTTAGCGACTGATATAAAAGTATCTCCACTTAAACCAGTGATTGTCAAACTCCTGGCGTTTAATCCTCAGCTGCAGTGGGATGAATTTAAGCTGTTTGAACGAGAAGCCCAAGTGTTAAAAAGTATCAATCATCCCAGGATTCCTAAGTATCTCGATTATTTCTCTGTAGATGCGACTGAGGGTTCTGGATTACGCTGGCTGGGGTTGGTACAGAACTATATTCAGGGATTATCTCTACAGCAACTTTTAAACAAGAACACATATTTTGTATGGCAAGAAGTTTATAATTTTGCCGTGGAAATTCTCAAGATATTAATTTATTTGCACGAACTCAGTCCGCCAATTATCCACCGTGATATCAAACCAAGTAATCTGATTCTGGGAAAAGATAATCACATCTATCTGGTCGATTTTGGTGCTGTTCAAGACAAAGCCAAAGCTGAGGGAGTCACGTTCACCGTCGTGGGAACCAGTGGCTATGTACCCCCAGAACAGTTATGGGGAAAAGCGGTGCCAGCCTCTGATCTTTATGCATTAGGTGCTACTCTGATTCATTTGGTAACCCATATCCCGCCGACTGAATTGCCCCAGCAGCGAATGCAGATTCAGTTTAAGCATCGAGCTAAGGGAATTCATCCTGAACTGGCAAATTGGATTGAAAAGCTGATCCAACCGGCTCCAGAAAAGCGTTTTCAAACAGCACGTATGGCTTTATCGGCGCTGCAAAATCTGTCGTTTCAAAATCACAAACCTATGCTAAAATACCCGTCGAAAACTAATTATTTTATAACCAATAATTATGATTCTGAGCTTAGAGATAACTATGTGTGGGGATGGCTGAGTTTGATTTTTTGTATTGGTTTCTTACTCTTGCTCTTGTTTGTATTCTAGGAGGGGGATTCAGTTTCAGGTAATCCTTTGTTTCATTCATAAGATAACTGACCCAGCTAAAATTGTGGAATAGATTTTGCGGTGAAATTGGGCGCACGCCATGCGCCCCTACAATTCTAATTCACCAATTCAGGTGTGCTACGCCACTACTGACTGACAAATGACAAATGACAAATGACAAATGACAAATGACAAATGACAAATAACGCTCCCCACCGTTAACTTTAATTGTCCTCACCTACTTAGGGCTTGCTGCACGAGTGTGGAAGGTAAGCCAGGTAAGGGTTTCAATCCATTTTCCGCCCCAACAAGTGCAAGGTTTTTACACCTTTACACGCCAATATCCTGGGATTTTCGCTGACTTTTGCGCCGAATTTCACCTCAACAGAGGCTTGAAACTGTTGCCTGTTGCCTGTTCCCTGTTCCCTCCCCCCACCACAAGACTTATTCAGCAGCCCCTACTTATATCCCCACTTCCCGGTCAAAGCGTAGCATCTCCAAACTGCGATCGCCGTAGAGATCCGCGATATGATCTCGACAACAGTCGATCGCAAAATCGTTTAACTCCTCCGGTTCAATCCCATACATCTGTTGAAAGGTATCCGCCTCCACCCGACAGAAGCGAGGGCGATGGGCATAAATGCGACATTCACGAGTCTGATGATCAAAATTGACACACCATCCGTCTTCCCCCACCATACTCAAATACTGGTCTAACTCCTCTGGTGTCAGATAGGTTTCTAATCCAGGGCGTTCGGTTGGGTCTAGATGACAGCACGCACCACATTGCTTTACACAACGCCAAGTTGCCATTGCATTTCACCATCGAGCGATTGATCTCTAGGATAACGGGTTTTCCTCTGTCGGATAGGCAAGGACAGATGACACAGAACAAATGACATTTTTGTTACGTTTTGTATAGTTTTGTTAATTTGATTAAAAAAACTGGGCAATTACCCAGTAAAATCTAATCGGCAATTTTTAACGACACCATTGAAATTAGGTTAATCGGGAGGATAGATGGATTTAAGTTTTATCGGGAATATCAACTGGGAACTGATTGCCCAGCTTACCGTGCTGGCGGCGATTGTGATTGCTGGTCCTGTGGTTATTTTTCTGCTGGCTGCGTTTAGGGGAGACCTGTAGCCGTCTGTAGTGGGAGCATCTCGCTCCCTGATGCGTTGAAGCCGGGGAAGCTGTGTAGAGACGTGCCATGGCACGTCTGGGAGATTAGGGAGATAGGGAAGCAATATGATGACAGTTGTAGGGGCGGGTTTGACAACTATCGTTTCTGTTGCACCCAAATCTCACTAAACCCGCCCCGACTAAATGACAAATGACCAATGACCAATGACCAATGACCAATGACCAATGACGAATCACAACTTTAAAGCACGAGTCGCGGCTTTAATTAACTGATAATAGTGAGGCTGGGTAACATCTACCTGTTTCGCATCATCCCGCTTGAAGCCTAAAAGTCCGGTACGCTGTCCTTTTTGAATTACCAGAACTTTGCCTTCAGAATTCCTAATTCGCAACTCGTTTAACGATTCCCATAAACTACAGGTATAGCGGCGTTCATTGTGATAAAATTCAGCTTTTTTAATCGCTGATGGGGCTGATTCACTCACCCGAATGCCGACTAACTCTAATTCAATCGTCACAGTTCCATTCCAGGCATTATCTTTAAGTTTATAGGCAATATCTACATTAGAAGGTAGAGGGAAGTATTCACCCCAACGCCACGCGATCGCATTCAGTTGCTTGGTTCCGTCAAATCCAGACAGGGTAAGCTTTAGATGCCCTTTTCCCACGAGTCTTTGTTCCACCACGCGCACATTAGGTGTCCAGAAGATTGGGTCAGGATTGCCAATCCCGCAAGGATGCAGTCGGTCAATTTGTTGGTAAAGATTATGAGTAATTTGATTGAAATTAGCCTCGGTGTCTATAGCGACTAAGGGCTTCAAATGTTCAGTTTCTAAACATTGATGGGCAAAATGACTCAGTTGAGTTTGAAACGCGGTTAAATTTTCACTGGGTAATGTAAAGCCTCCTGCTGCTTGGTGTCCGCCAAATTTCCCTAATAAATCATGGCAAAATTGCAGGGCTTCAAAGACATGAAATTCCGGAATTCCTCGTGCAGAACCGCGAATGTGTTCCTGATTTTCGTCTTCGTAAGTACCAATAAATACCGGGACACCATACCGTTCCACCAGGCGCGACGCCACAATGCCAATTACACCATGATGCCAACCCGGTTGCACCAAGACGAGAACGCGCTGCTGTTGCCAGTTTAACTCCTCTTTTTCAATTAGTGCGATCGCGTCTTCCTCGATTTCCGCGCACAGGTGTTGACGTTTTTGGTTAATTTGTTCGCATTGCATCGCCCGTTCTAAGGCGATTCCCGCATCGCTGGTGGTGAGGAGTTCAATCACGATTTGCGGATCAGCCAAACGTCCCACGGCGTTAATTCTCGGTCCAAGTTTAAAGCCGATATCTTCTGGTTTCAGGGCGATTTGGTCTTCACTGACGCCTGACATTTGAATTAAAGCCTGAATTCCCGCTAGTTGAGATTTAGGTAAGCGTTGCAAGCCTCGTTTTAACCAACGGCGGTTAATATCCGTTAAGGGGGCGAGATCTGCAATCGTACCCAGGGTGAAGAGTTCTAGGAGTTGGCTAGTGAGTCCCTGGAGTTGACCTAAGTCTTGGGCGAGGGTAACCGCTAATATATAGGCGACACCGACACCAGCTAAACTGCGATAGGGGGAGGATTCAGGCAACTGTTTCGGGTTGAGAATCGCATCGGCGTTGGGGAGTTCGGGGGGAAGGTCGTGATGATCGGTAATAATAACCATTAGACCCAATTCTACAGCGCGGGCGATCGCGTCGTGTGCTGCAATCCCATTATCTACAGTCAGAATTATCCCCACGCCTTCATTGGCGAATTCTTCCACAATCCGAGTATTAATCCCATACCCCTCTTTCATCCGGCTGGGAATCCCATACTCCACATCCGCCCCTAACCATCGTAATGCCCGGAGTAACAAGGCGGTACTGGTCATGCCATCAGCATCATAGTCACCACAAATCGCTATTTTCTCATTTTCTGCGATCGCTTCTTTGAGCATCTCCACACTAATCGCCAAGTCGGGAAATTCATCAAGCGGGGTGGGCATCGCCTGGGATTCTGGATATAAATAGACCATAGCTTGATCTACGGTGTCGAATCCTCGATTAAGTAACACTTGACCCAGCAGGGGTGACAATCCTGTCCCTTGGGCGAGTTGGTTGGCTTTTTCTGGGTTAGCGGAGGAAATTTGCCATCGTTGATTGGGCAAAGATTTAGGGGAAGGAGATTGGTCAGAACTGGATGGGCTGAACACGCTAACTTGGGCAATTACAGTTGGGCTAGAGATAGTCTACAGCAGATTTGTCCTTTGTCATTGGTCAAACATCCGATGCCTGTTCTGCTGAATCGGGAAGAAACACAGATAAGGGCGTCTATAGGCGTGCAAGGCTTGCATTGGTGGAAAGCCGAGGTGTAGGGGCGGGTTTTACTGATATAGCAATGCAATTTCCGGTTTGATGCGATACATCGTTAAGGGCGCAAGCTTTGCGCCCCTACATTGCCCCTACATTTAGGTGTACCTCACACGCTGGTAAAGCGCTATAACGTTGTGGCACAAACTGATAACTTGACTAAACCCGCCCCTTTTTTTTCTTACCGGAAATTAAATGAATTTGTAATTTAATCCAGCATTTGAACGGAACAATTCATCAATTTACGGCTTGTCGAACGCCCATTTCGTTGAGTAACATCATAGAGTGTCATTGAAAAACCATCCCCTAATCTTACGGCGCTAACGTGATGCCAGCTTTGAGTTTTATCCTGCTGATAACAAAAATTACATTCCATTGGATCTCCGGTTTCCACCACCCGCACAAACTTATCAAACAGAGACGGGTCATATTGTTCAAGGAATTTTTTAAAGCTAAACTTGCCTGTCCGATATTCTTTTTTGCCACCGAGGAATTGAGCCATCACCCTATTGACAACCACACATTGAAAATCTACAATTTCTCCGGTTGTCGATTCCCGAACCGCTTGCATTGCCGCAATACCCTCCTGACAAGAATTCAAGACACTGGTAAGCAAGGCGTGGGATTGCTGGAGAACTTCTTCGGCTTGTTGACCTTGTTTAATTTTCTCTTGCAGGAAAGCTTTTTCTTGTTTAATTGACAGTTGGTTTTCAATGCGAAAAATCACTTCTGTGAGATCAAAAGGTTTG
Organism: Coleofasciculus sp. E1-EBD-02; assembly: GCF_040218245.1. NCBI lineage: Bacteria > Bacillati > Cyanobacteriota > Cyanophyceae > Coleofasciculales > Coleofasciculaceae > Coleofasciculus > Coleofasciculus sp. E1-EBD-02. The sequence goes on from NZ_JAVJQN010000183.1 coordinate 6,175, forward strand.
GTTATATAGTCAAATCCGCCAACCTGGAAGGCTTTTGCTTTATCAAATATTTCATCGGACGCACTTAAGAAAATCACGGGAATGTCGCGGGTGGCTTCATCAAGTTTGAGTGCCTCACACACTTCGTACCCATTCATTTCCGGCATCTTGATATCCAACAGAATTAGATCGGGGGGATTCGTGCGGACTAGGTTCAATACCGTTCTGCCATTGGTTACTGTTTGAACCCCATAGCCTTTTTTATTTAATAAAACGGATAAAACCTTGAGGTTGTCAATAAAATCATCAACGATTAAGATAGTGGCGTTGCTTGGATTTTCTTTGGTATTAGCACTATTTTTATGAAGAATATTAGCAGAGGATAAACCTTGGATCTCGATAATGTTCTTAAAGCTGCTCTTCGTGATTTTCTCGCCGAAAACTTCTGATATAAATTTCCATAAACGATAAGCTGCATCCTTGACAGCACCTTCACTTAAGTAGAATTTTTCAGCAATTGTGCTGTACTTCTGATTAAGCCAAGATGCTTTGAGGATGCCTTTTTGTAGCGGTGTAAGGGTTTTACCTGTTTTGGATTTAACTATTGCGACTACAAAGTTTATCGCGTCTTCACAATTCATTCGTTTTTCACGACTGGTATCGATTCAACAATATTGCATTAATTTAAAATTCGACTTGTCTGACTTAAAATCCGGACTTTGCCGACTGACATTTACAAAAATACAGGTAATGATAGAGACAAGAAGGCAGAAAGCCAGAAGGTGAAGTCAGCTTTTGAATCAATCAAGAGTTAGATTGAAGCTCAGGAGTGATAACCTGCCTAAAACTATCAGCCATCTTTTCGGACGGCTTGGGAACTAGAGGTTGGCTTACTCCTGAATTCTGCTCCTGTTTTCTAGCTTGGTCACTGGGGGATCTATCACATACAGAACGCCATGAGTTTCTCACTCCGTAAATAAGGCGTTGGCAAACTATGAGTTCTGTTTTTCATCAACTGTTGTCCTTGTTTTTTGAGAGAAAATATTCCATGAAATTCCAAACTGTTAAAGCTTCCGTTGCTCTTGCTGCTACTGCTGTTAGTCTTGTTGGTTTCACGTCTATCGCTCGTGCGGGTGAAGGGGGTGTCGCGGGTGCTGCGGCTTTCACTGTGGAAGGGACTGATGTGACTGGCGTGGCTGTCTCGGCTGCTGTTGGTAAACAAGATGCTGCTGCAGCGGCGTTTAACTACGCCGGGGGGGGAACACCAGACGTACAGAACTCAGCATTCTCTTTAGGTAGTGCTGGCGTAATTTCTACTAACGCAATTGGTGATCCGTCTATGGCTTCCATCTCAGGAGGTGAAGATCCTGCACTTGGAGATTCGCAAGGAAATAGCTTCACTGAAGGATTCAGCATCGAAATTGGTACTGCAAGTGGTGAATCGGTGGTTACGGCTCCTGTTGAGACTTCTCCCGCTCCCTAAAACTGCTGCAAGTTGTTAGCGAGTCAGCTTACCTGACAAGTTAATCAATTTTATTCCCTCTCAGAAATTACTTGAGGATCTCACCGACTCTCTCCCTACCGAGTAAAGGAGAGATCCTCAGGACGGGGGATTTTTTGTCCACAATTCAATGATCAAACGGAAACCCTGACATGAAATCAATCGCACATTCCACCCTAACACCTTCCCATCAAGTCGCCACAGTTGTTTTTGTTGATGCTGGTGTTGATAATTACCAGCAATTAGTTGATGGGGTTATTCCCAGCGCTGAAGTATTTGTCTTAGATAGAGAGGCTGATGGCATTGAGCAAATTAGCCAAGTTTTACAACAGCGTCAGGATGTTGGCGCAGTACATATTGTTTCCCACGGTGCGCCTGGTTGCTTGTATTTGGGGAATAGCCAACTGAGTTTAGATACTCTCAACCGCTATGCGACTCAACTGCAACAGTGGGATGTTGCGAATCTTTTACTGTATGGTTGTAACGTTGCGGCTGGCGATGCGGGAGAAGAATTTATTGAGAAGTTACAGGCTTTGACTGGGGCAGACATTGCTGCTTCTAAGACTATGACGGGTAGTGCTGCTAAGGGTGGAAACTGGGAACTAGAAGTAACAACAGCTAAAGCAGTTGCTACCTTAGCCTTTGAACCAGCAACCCTAAAGAATTATTCCGCAATTCTGGGAACTCTGACAGGAGCAGGGGCAGTTTGGGATTACCACAACAATGGTAGTGGCATATTGGAAGGTACACTCGGTTCCCAAAGTGATGCCTATGACGGCTTCTTCCGATTCACCGTCAATGGACAGACGTTTTCTCCTGGCAGTGGAACACCAACAGGGCAGACTTTCACTACAGCATCACAAACACTGTCTGGATTGAATGTTACTGCCCAATACATAGCCAATCAAGTCGATCCCATCCTGCAAGGTGTTTACTCTTTGACAAACCCGACTGCGAATGAGATTACAGTTCCTGTCAGATGGGGGGGCAATCTTGGTTCTGATGGTTCTACCTTTATTAAAGGAACAAGCAGTGGTGATACTATCTTGGATGCCAGCGATAGCTGGGTAGTCACCGATGATTACACTGCGCCTGAATTAGGCGATCCAACCATCACTCACTACTTCAGTCCCAACGCAGCAGGTGTTACGCGCACCAATGCTAACTTAGGCGCTAACTTCATCCGTGACAACCTTTTTGTTGATTACACAGTTACTATTCCTGCATTATCTACCATCTCGTTACAGTTTTCCAATCTTCTAAGTGGCGGCAACGTTAACCAAGCCCCCACTGACCTCAATCTCAGCAACAACAGCATCGACGAAAATGTTGCAGCTAACACCGTCGTTGGCACGTTCAACAGCACCGACCCCGATACGGGTGATACCTTTATTTACAGTTTAGTTTCCGGGACGGGAGCTACCGATAACAGCGCCTTCACCATTGACGGCAACCAACTGCAAATCAATACTTCCCTCGACTTTGAAACCAAAGATAGCTACAGCATTCGAGTTCGCACTACCGACCAAGGTGGAGAGAGTTACGAACAGTCGTTGGTAGTAAACATTAACGATGTCAACGATGCACCAACTGCTCTGAATCTCAGCAACAAAACTATCAATGAAAATATCGCTGCGGGTAGTGCTGTCGGCACTTTCAGCAGCACTGACTCTGACGCAGGCGATACCTTTACTTACAGTTTAGTTTCCGGGACGGGAGATACCGATAACAGCGCCTTCACCATTGACGGTGACCAACTGCAAATTAATCCTTCCCCCGACTTTGAAACCAAGTCGAGTTACAACATCCGAGTTCGCACTACTGACGCTGGAGGAGAGAGTTACGAAGAGACGTTAATTATTAATGTTAACGACATCGACGAAACCATCTACGGTACACCCAACGCCGATATTCTCCGGGGTACTGCTAGCGCGGATCAAATCAATGGTTTAGAAGGCAGCGATCGCCTTTACGGTAACGCAGGTAACGATACTATACAAGGTGGTGACGGTAACGATATCGTCTACGGTGGCGATGATAACGATTATCTCCTAGGTGGCAATGGCAGCGATCGCCTCTACGGTGATAATGGCAACGACACCCTCCTTGGCGATGCAGGTAACGATATCGTCTACGGTGGCGACGGTATTGACACCCTTTATGGCGGTGAAGGAAGCGATCGCCTCTATGGTGACAATGGTAATGATATCCTCCTCGGCGATATGGGTAACGACATCCTCTACGGTGGTGCTGGCGATGACCTAATCAATGGCGGAGAAGGTAGCGATCGCCTCTATGGTAACGCCGGAATCGACACCTTTGTCCTAGCATCAGGAATGGGTACAGATACCATCTACGACTTTGAAAATGGCGTAGACTTGCTCCAATTAGACGGTGGTCTCAGTTTCGGACAGCTAGATATTGTCGAACGTGGCAGTTCTACTCAAATTAGCTTCGGTGAAGAAACCTTAGTCACGTTGTTGAGAACTGATTCGACACTGATTACTGAAGCTGATTTCACTATCGCTTAACAGTCTAGCTTCTCCTCTAACCAACTCTCAACTTCCCAGGTGCGTTAACCCCGATTAACGCACCTATTTCCTTTCCTTTATTGCTGTCTTCACCCCACAACTCAACCCGCCTCGCGATTAAACCATCTACCCCCCATTCCTACCCCAACTCAACGCAGAAAACCAGGGATTTTCATCTCCAAGACCTCATTACTTCCACCCTGATTTTGCTTGCTCCTTGTCATGATTGTCTTTTCCTCCCCAAAAACCTTCCCCTCTCAAAACCTGAAAACCGCACTCAATAACACTCTTATCGTCAGTTTATCGGTTGTTAGTCTGCCTTACTCAACCTCAGCACTAACACCGACTCTTTCCCATCCCCACTCAGATCATCATGCCAATCATCCTCATCCCAATACTCCAACTTCGCCAACTCCGACTATTTCCGTCACCCCCGAAGAACCCAGCGTACCCGAAACACTCAACTGGTCTACAAATGCTGCCGATCTCAAAATCACTTCGCCTACTTTAACCCCTGATCCGACACCCACCCATCCACCTTTAGACGGAGAACCCAATAATTTACCTGTCCCTTCTTCTGACCCAACGGAAACAGAAACAACGCCCACCTCTGACCCCAATTATATTAATTCACCGCGAATTGCTCCCCAGGAACAAATCAATCCTTCAACCACCACCATTCCCCTCAATGACACACCAATTACTCATCTCACGGAATGGGAACTGAGCGTTGGAAAAATTTTTGCTGACACCCAAGAAAGCGACTTTACATTTAATACCACAATCAAAGTTGACAGTCAAGTTATCGAAAGCTTAAGTCGAACCAATATTTATACCGTAGACCAAAAAGGTAGGTATTTCCAACTGCGTACTGTTCCCCGCCAACGCACCGTTACCACCACAACCACCGAACCCCAAACCATGATCGGGTTAGAATTACAAATGAGTTTAACCGGGGCTTGTATTCTACCCAACTCTCCCCGTGGTGAACAATGTACTTATACTCCCGGATTAGTCATTGATCGTAATAGTATTGACCCCCAATTCTTTGTTCCAACTCGCGTCTTCCAAACCTCTCAAGTTGGCGAGGTTGTCACGCCAGAATCCTTGGCGGTGATGCAACTTCCCGGATTTCAACGGGGCGCGAATGGTCAAGAGCTTGGTGTAGACCTTTATTTCCCCAATTTAGGGACATTTCCCAGAAATAATAACGGCGACGAAACAGAAATAGAGCGAAAAGAAGACATTGATTACACGATAACCGGAACCTTTTCCCAAGTCCGACAAATTGTTAAAGCCAATGACACCGAAGCCGTTTTAGGGCGGACAATTCGCGGCATTACGATGTTTTCCTTCGACGATAACCGCCTAGTAAATACCACACTGCAACTCGGCGCTCAGGTTTTACCCGATGTCATTCCCGATTTAGACGGTAGTACCAATCCCGCGAATAGAAATATTAATCGTAACTTATTCCTCGCCGCCAATAATACTCGCTTACCAGCCAGTAGTTTTACTATCTATTCCGCCGGAATTGGACGCGCTGAAAGCTTAACTCCTGACATCACTGAGTTAAGTCAAATTCCTACAGCTAATTATAATAGTATTTGGCTCGGTCTTTCTCCAGTTATTGATCGCACGTTTTCCATAGGTGAACTCTTTTATCAAGCCACCAGTGCGCCGCGCTCAATCGCCCGTGCTGGTGCGGAAGGAGGTGCTGATACTGATATTGAACTGGTTTCTGCTGTTAACAATAATACCTTTTCCACGGCAAATTTACAGGATTTTTATGCCCAAATTTATTTAGACTTTTTCAATACCGATGTTAACTACATTAGTGAGAGTATTTATCAGGAAGAAACCCAGTATTATCCTCACTTGAGCTTCACCGGAAACTTTACCGGAACTCAGGATGTAATTCGCTATTATGCCGGGATTATTGCGTCTGAAGAGGTGAAGGGGTATCTCGGTGCTGATTATACCCGAAACACAAATAACGGTTGGAATTTTCGGGCTGGCGGTGTTGGTTATTTTAACCCAGATCGCGACTATTATAGTCAATTATGGGGCAGTGTCTCTAAACGGATTTCCCTAGGTGAACAGGCGAATTTAATTTTAGCGACAGGCTTTAATTATGCCCTAGATCGGGAAACCCAGATTGGCGATGTGGTGAGTGTTTCTCCCGCCAGTCGCTTAACCGCTAGCGCTCGTTTAAACTGGGGAATCATGTCTTGGGGGTTAACTAAATACTTTGGCGATGTTTTCCCCAATTCCTACGCCGATCAACTCCTGACTGATGTCACAATTCGTCCCCTAGATAATCTGCGCTTATCTGCTTATTTTGCGCCTATTGATGAAAATTCCAGTCGTTCGCGCTATGGTGCAAGTCTGCTGTGGAAACTAGGGGAAAGTTCTAATAGTCCAACACTTTCGCTGAATTGGCAAAATCAGGATTATGATTATGGTAGCGACGCTTTTGGCAATAATTTGGTGGTGAATGATGATATTTTTACTCTGCTATTTCGGGTGGGTTCGCCAACTAATCCTTTTTTTCAGGGAACAGGGAATAAGTAGTCGGACAAAAGAAAACGGCACTGTTTTAATTTGTTTAAACAAGCATCGAACCCTTACATAAACAAATGATGTAGCTTGCTTCTTTTAGGGAGCGAGCAGGAAAAAGGACAATCCCCACCGTTAACTGTAATTGTGTCCACCTACTTAATTCGTTTCCGAGGTATCAAGATGCTGCGATCGCGTTTTCCGCCGTTGCCACCATGCGTCAATGGAGACATCATTAAAACTATTGCCAGCAATTAAGATAAAAAACACCAAACAATAAATCAATTGACTCGTCGCTGTATCCCAGTTTTGCAGTAATGTCACCCCATACATCAGCACGATCATTAAGCTAAACCCGGTGACTAACGCGGCTTGAGTCGCTAATCCCAGTGTCACCAGAAATCCGACAATAAATTCCACAATTGGCACCAGTAAAGCGGGTGCCCTGACTAAGGGTTCGGGAATAAATGTATCTTGAAATAAATCAACCATCGACTGGGCAAAGCCGGGAATATTACCCAGACGAGTAAAGCCGTGGTTAAAAAAGTTTATGCCTAAAACGATTCGCAGCAAGGTATAGGCGATAACAATATCTCGACGACGGAACTAGGGGGTTGGTTGATGGTGCATTTGGTTAATTGTTGTTTGTAGTCAGTGCTTTAGCACTTGTTTTATTATCATCCTCTCTTGTCCGCCCTGATATGACTCGCGCCCGCCTCGCCTGTTTAACCCCTATTCAGCAACCACCCTTAAAGGTGAGGAATCACCGCACTTATAGGGCAGTGATAATGTCAAATTCAGATTACCCTTGCCAAGTCACCCGAATTCGCGTTAGTATGAAGACCTCCCCCCTCACCCATGGGGTTACCACTATTCAGGGTAACCCCACCCCCCTTAATCTTCCTTCCTCTGAGAATAATGTTTCCGCCATGGGTTTGCATTAAACCCGAACCGGAAAACCTGATCGCATCCTCACTGGTGATGCTAATAATACCGCCATTCGTGGTTAGCGCGATCGCACCCGCTTGCAGCGTTCCGCTGGTAATTGCCCCCTGGCGACTCTCTAGACTTAAGGCGCGATGCCCCAGTTACAGCGTTTTCAGACTAGATGTGATATACCATTTCCAAGAATTGATACTTGCTCCTGTTCAAGGAAAAAGGGTTTAACCCTTTTATACCCTTGCACCGCTATCAGGGAAAATGTACTATGGCTCCCCCAGCTTCCCCAGCTCCCCCAGCTTCCCCAGCTCTCCCTGCTCCCCCAGCTTCCCCAGCTCCCCCAGCTTCCCCAGCTTCCCCAGCTCCCCCAGCTTCCCCAGCTCCCCCAGCTTCCCCAGCTCCCTACCCCCACCACCAAACTTATTCAGCAACCCCCATTTAAACCCGCACCGTATAACTTTCTTCAATCAACCGCGCCGCAATTTTTCCCGAACTCATCACCCCCGGTAATCCCGCACCCGGATGCGTTCCCGCCCCCACAAAATAGAGATTCGGAATATCCTCACTCCGATTATGAGGACGAAACCAAGCCGACTGCGTGAGAATCGGTTCAACGGAAAACGCACTGCCTAAATAACTATTTAACGTATCGCGAAAATGCAACGGATCAATATAATGTTCGGTGACTATATGCTTAGACAAATCCGGTAAATAATGCCGTTCCAAATACTCAATAATCCGATCCCGATACGGTTTCGCCATTACCCTCCAATCGGTTTGACTCCTCAAATTTGGAACTGGCGATAACACATACCAACTATCACACCCAGGTGGGGCTAATGATGAATCAGTCGCCGTCGGATGATGTAAGTACAACGCAAAATCCTCCGCAAGCTGCTGACGCCCAAAAATATCCCGCATTAATTCCCGATACCGAGTCCCCATCAATATTTCATGGTGTGCCATCTCTGGATACTGACAATCTGTACCAAAATACAGCACAAACAAAGACATGGAATAGCGCATCCGTTTAACGCGACGATCATTATATTTGCGGCGAACTTTCTGGGGAATTAAATTCAAGTACGTAAACGCCACATCCGCATTACTTACCACCGCATCTGCCTTCAGCACTTCTCCCCCCTCTAGCCTCACGCCTGTCGCTCGTTTCGTCCGTTCATCCACCACAATTTCCGTCGCCGATTGATTCAGCAACAATTGACCCCCAAGTTCCTGAAACAATTGCACCAACGCCTGAACTAATGCGCCAGTTCCTCCCATCGGAAACCAAATCCCAAACGCCTGTTCTAACTTGTGAATCATGGCGTAGATAGCCGTACTCTGAAATGGATTTCCACCAATTAATAGGGGATGAAAGCTAAAAACTTGCTGCAATCGTTCATCTTGAATGTACTGATTCACCAACCCAGCGACGGATTTATAAGTCTGTAAGCGAATCAAATCCGGAGCCACGTTTAGCATATCCGTGAAGCGACTAAACGATTGCTCCATTAACGGCAATCCTTTCTCAAAAATAGCGTTGGCGGCTTTAGCAAAGCGTTGATATCCAGCAACATCAGCCGGATTAAACGCCCGAATTTGTTCAATTAAATAGTCGGTAGAATTATTGTAGTGAAAGACTGAGCCATCGGGAAAGCGGACGTTATAAAAAGGTTCAAGGGGGACAAGTTTGACATAATCGGCAGTCTTTTTCCCAGCCAAGGCAAATAACTCATCAATCAGATGTGGCACGGTAATAATCGTGGGACCCCCATCAAAGGTAAACCCCTGCTGTTGATAGACATACGCACGCCCCCCGGCGCGATCGCGCTTTTCCACAATCGTCACCCGATGACCCCCAGCCTGTAACCGAATCGCCGCCGAGAGTCCCCCAAATCCGCTACCAATGACCACAATATGCATAGTTAGTTTTGAGTAGAGACGCGCCATGGCGCGTCTGTCTGAATGTAGGGGCGGGTTTGACTATTATCCTTCATCAACCTCATGTAACTAAACCCGCCCCGGTTGAACGGCTAAGGGAACGTTCTTGTTGCTATTGATGGTAACGTTGGACCAAGGACAAATGACCAATGACCAATGACTAATCACAAATCGCTCTATCATAGGTAAAGATGTAAAGAAATGTAAAATTATATGCCAGATAAAGTTATAGTGGTCGTCGGTGCCACAGGAGGAATTGGATCAGCCGTAACCCACCAATTAGCCCAAGAGGGAGCCAAATTAGTCCTCGCCGCCAGACAAAGCGATCGCCTAGCCACTTTGACCTCCCAACTCCCCATGGCTAACCTAGAGCAAGTCTTAAATGTACCCACGGATATCACCGATCCAGCCCAAGTGGAAACGCTGATGCAGAAGACGGTTGACAAGTTTGGTCAAATTGACGTACTCATCAATGCGGCAGGGGCGGGAGTTCTTAAACAGTACAACAAAATTACATCGGCTGACTTAGACGCCATGCTGGACTTAAATCTCAAAGGTAGCTTCTATACCTGTCAAGCCGCCGCTGACGTGATGAAGGGTCAAAAATCCGGTCACATTTGTAACATCATCGGCATTTTAGGCAAACATTCTATGGCAATGGCGTCGGCGTACTGCGCCTCGAAGTTCGGCGTTGTCGGATTTAGCAAATGTATGGCAGATGAATTAAAGCGCTTTGGGATTAAGTTTACCCTCTTTTACTTTGGTGGTGTCGATTCACCCTTCTGGGATAATGTCAGCTTAAAGGTGGATCGCCAAAAGATGCTCACTCCGGAGACAGCAGCTAATGCCATTCTGTTTGCCCTGAGCGCTGATCCTCAAGCCGTACCAATGGAAATCAACATCCAGCCGGAAAGCCATCTATTCTTTTAACTCGGGCTGGCTGAATCAGTATTGTGGCGAGGGGAGGGAACAGAAGATAGGGAAGATGAGGGAGCAAACGAAGGACAAATGACAAATGACGAATGACAAATGACGAATGACAAATGACAAATGACTCTCCCTTAAGAATGAGCTGAAATTCCGCAAAAGACGGCAAAATTGACAACCAAGTAAGCTGCCGGATGGGATAAGCCATGAGAATCGATCACATTCACTTTTACGTTAAAAATGCGCTAGCCTCCCGCGATTGGTTTGTTGAGAAGATGGGCTTTCAATCTGTGGCATCGGGGGCAAGTTGTCACACATGCACTACGGTGGTTAAGAGTGGTGCTATTTATTTTGTCCTGTCGTCTGCGATCGCGCCTAATAGTCCCGTTGCCCAGTTTCTGCGCCAGCATCCTCCAGGTGTTGCTGATATTGCCTTTAAGGTTGCCGATCTGGAATGGAGCCTGGAAAAGCTGCTCCAACGCGGCGCTAAGGTCTTACAACCTCTTCAAACCCAAGTTTATGAGAATGGATGCATAAAGTGGGGTAAAGTCGCTGCATGGGGCGATATGACTCATACTTTGGTCGAACGCCATAGCTTTAATCCCATCCTCTGCTTTCCGGTACAGGTAGACTGGCTGAGTGAAGGGTCAACATTCACCCCTCAGACGCACCATGGCGCGTCTCTACATTCAACACTTCCCCAATCCCCAACTGAAGCGTTTACCCATATCGATCACATTGTCCTGAATGTGGCGGCTGGGGATTTGGCGAAAGCGGTTCAGTGGTATCAGCAGGTGTTGGATTTCCAACCGCAACAGGTGTTTACCATCCAGACTGAGAAATCTGGCTTATCCTCTCAGGTTATGGTGCATCCAGTAACCGGGACACAATTGCCCATTAATGAACCGACATCGGCGAATTCTCAAATTCAGGAATTTCTGGATGTGAACGGAGGAGCCGGAGTCCAGCATATTGCTATAGCTACGAGAAATATTGTGGGTACGATCGCGCAGCGGCGTCGTCAGGGTATGTCCTTCATCAACGTTCCCCGCAGTTATTACAGTCAACTGCTCGATCGCTATCCGGGTTATAATTTCTCGACGGCGCAATGGGATGCGATCGCGCAGCAGCAAATTTTAGTGGATTGGCAAGCTCAATCCCCGCAAGCGTTGCTACTGCAAACCTTTACCCAACCCATTTTTGCCGAACCCACCTTCTTCTTTGAGTTCATCGAACGGCGATGGGGAGCAAAAGGGTTTGGTGAGGGGAATTTCCGGGCGTTGTTTGAGGCGATCGAGCGGGAGCAGATGAAACGCGGTTGTTTGCCGATGGAAAAGAGTTGATCAGTATTTTTTAGGGCAAAGAGGGAACAGGGAACAGGGAACAGGGAACAGGGAACAGGGAACAGGGAACAGGGAACAGGGAACAGGGAACAGTGAACAGGGAACAGGGAAGGTAGGTAGCTACAGAAAAAAAAGCTGAACACCTCTATCCATTGTTACCCAATGTTACCCAAAATTATGTCCTCGAACCATTTCCTCTTTCCGAAGTGAAGAAGCAATTGCTCTCAACGCTGAATCAAAAGATTACAGCGTGAGCCTCCTTGCGGAAAAAAGGTGAAGGAGAAGTGAAGGATGGGCAGAGATTCATCCCGATGGAATTTACCCTCTTGGCTTCTCCTCTTCCCCCCTTTCATCGCAGGAAGCTGCTAATCAGCCAGAACAAGACAAAGGTTACCAATGAGGCAAATTTCTCAACGGTCAAACCCATGTCCATAAGCAGTGACTCTAATGCTCCTCCCAGAACGGTTCCCAACGCTACACCTAGCAGTAAACCAACCAGGGTCAGCAATACAGCCCGACCAAATTGTTGTTCTTTGCGATTGAGGAAATAAATCGTACCGCCAAACCCCAAGGCGACAGTAAAGGTGAGAATTGACGCTTCTGGATAAAACAGAGTCAGACCAATCAAGACCAAGAACACAACCGTGGGGGCAACTAGATCACTCCTCGTCGGGGTATCTAATAGTCCTTGCAACCAAGCCGGAGAGGAATTGGCTGAGGGAGAGCTAAAACCCAACGGGGTTTGTGGCACTTTTTCCCGTTCTGGAAAACGAATGCGTTCTGGAACCTTGATTTTTCCTTCTTGGCGCATTCTGAGGCGATCCATAATAATCGCATCATAAGCCGCCTCTACTGACTCGACAAGCTTAGGTTCGCCGCGATGCTGCTGCATCAAGCGTCCTTTAGCATCCTGAATTTCATCAAAGGAAGCGTCTTCTGTAACCCCAAGTTTTTCGTAGGGATTTTGATCGCTCATTCAAAACCTCCTAGACATCCCTTTTTTCACTGGTATATGTAAGACTCTACACTGGTTATTATGATAGACATCGATTTTCTAAACCCTGCTGCACCCAACGGGTAACAGCCTAGTTTATGTACCGAGTGTCATGCTAACTCCCTTGCCAGCTAGTGTAGCCTGTTCTTTGCCAACAAGTCCTCTTGGCAGAAAAATTCCTTGAGGTAAGCCCAAGTGATGCCAGATCTGCCAAAAGCGGTTATGCTATTGGGCGGCTGCCCTATTTTCCCACTTGGGTAATGATGCCAGATGCTATTGGCATCCCGGAGTTCTCTGGCGATAATTGATTTAAATGCTGATTACGCCATTGATGTCACAAAAATCTATACCCTGATTCCTGATCCAGCTACGCTATAAGAGTATTGACTAAAATGCTCAATACATCCTAGTGGTGAATAGGTGTGCATCTTGTATCAATCCCTGAAATTAGTTCTCCGTGGAAATTTATGACCATGGTCTCCGCCAAAATTCTTGTCGTGGACGACGATCCGGCAATCCGCAATTTAATAATTCGCTTTTTGAGCACAAAGAACTATCAAATGGAGTCGGCGCAGGATGGTAAGACGGCTCTAGCCACATTTAAGCAATTCAACCCAGACTTAGTAATTCTGGATGTGAATTTGCCAGATGCCCTTGGCTACAACCTTTGCCGGGAAATGCAAAGCATCAATGATGTTTTTGTCCTCTTCCTCACGTCTCGAGATCAACCCGATGACAAAAATCAAGGGTTCAAACAGGGTGGTGATGATTATCTCACCAAGCCCTTCGATTTAATGGAACTCGAAAACCGAGTTGGGGCGATTTTGAGACGTAAGCGAGAAATTACGCCGTCTGACCAGCAACGTCTCGTTTACAATCACTTGACGATTGATCCCACCCGTCGGGAGGTGACCCTTCACGAGCAACTTGTCCCCTTGACCGCTCTAGAGTTCGATTTGTTACATTTCTTAGCATCTCACCCGGGTCAAGTCCTGCGCCGTTCTGAATTGATTCAGGAAGTTTGGGAATACGACTATGTTGGAGACCAACGAGTTGTTGACGTTCATATTGGACAAATTCGCAAAAAGATCGAAATCGATGCGAGTGACCCGAAGTTAATCCAAACGATTCGGGGGGTTGGCTACAAGTTTGAAGCACCCAACACTGAGCAACATAATGGGCAACGGTCTTTATGAACAACTGACACCAAGCTTATGTCATGGTGTCAGCTTTTTAGTTCATCAAGAATTACTTTATTATAGACTGCCTACGGTTAAGTCTTGCATCTTGTCTATCATCAACCGCCCGGATTCCCCAGACCGATAGAATTTTGAGTCCTCCCTTACCAATCTGATGTTGGTTACTTTTTCATTCTTAGTGAGTGCCACCGTTAGGACATCAATGTCCTGACGTTTTGCTTTAAACACTGAAAAATGAGAACAGCTAGGGAAACATCAGTTAGTATCTACCAATTCTTTGTCTTCAAGTTCGCTGAAAAAATAGTTTTTAGCTAGCTTGAGACGGAGTAGCGGCATGATTATTGCTATCTGTTGAATCAGCTTCAGAAGTATCTTGCTGCTGAGTTTCAGACAGTGCAGGAGGTGTTTTCGCCGCTTGTTCTAACTGTTGAGCCTCACGCTTAAATTCCGTTTCAAATTCTCTCGAGGCATCTTGAAAACCGCGAATGGCTTTCCCTAGACTCTGACCAATCTCTGGTAACTTTTTCGGTCCAAATACTAATAGCGCCACGATTAAAATCAGCGCCATTTCCGGTAAACCAATACCAAAAACGTTCATTTCATAACCTCCTGATGTACCAATAGCTGTTTCTATTGTGTATCCAATGTGAAAGTCTAACTTGTCATTGATAATTGTCTCCCCACTGACAAGCAGACAGGGAGAGGATATTCATGGTTCATACCTGATTAAAGAAAAGTTTATGGCTATGAACCATGAACTATGAACCATGAACGCTCAAAACCTAGAGACCTATTGACCTAGGCTTCTCCAATCCACATTGATGTTCTCCAGCAACAGCGAGGAGTTGTATAGCTGCAAGATAATTAGCAAGAAAACGAAGAATAAGAGCATGAACACTGCCATTAAGGGCGTTGTTCCCCAACCGGGAGCTACTTTACCATATTCAGAGTTCAGGGGTTTGAGAATATCTCCTAACCGCGTCTGTTGTGCCATGGGTCACCTATGATTAATTTCGATCACGTTTTGTAATGTTCTGTAATATTATAGAGGAAGAAGACTCATTTATATAATATCCACAATGGAACCTGCAATAGTTCTTAGCATTTCAGTCGCTGTGATTCTAATCGCCGTCACTGGCTTTTCTATCTACACAGCGTTTGGTCCGCCTTCGGCTGAATTGAGTGATCCATTTGAAGACCATGAGGACTAAGCTTGGACTTTCCGGTCTGAAGAGAGGGGAGTTATTTCTGATCTTCGCTTTATTTCTGAGCTTTGCTCCACGGCGCTAACACAAGGAGTTATTGGTCAAAAATGCTAGACTGATAACTTGCTACTTTAGGAACTTAAAATCTATGCTGCATCGGCGTTACCAGTTTGATTCGAGTCAAATTATGCACCGGGCTGAGGAGCTAGTTACCGCTGCTTCTAACCGCTATCGGATTACGGTGCAAGTGGCAAATCGGGCAAAGCGCCGTCGCTATGAAGATTTTGAAAATCTGGATGATCCAATGATGAAGCCAGTTCTGCGGGCAATCATTGAGATGTCTGATGAATTGACTCAACCGGAAATTATTGGGGATTAAAGGCGGGCGCTAGGGGAGCAATGTAGAGACGTAGCATGCTACGTCTAGGAGCTGGGGAAGAGGTTGATGACAGACAGCTAATATGATACTATATGCTTATATTAGCTTACATTTGCTCATATTGGCTATATTCCTTTGAGAGAAGCCGTTAAGCGACTTGGATATACGTAAGGAAGTACGCAGACAATGGCAGCATTCCCTCTATACCCAACAGAGCAGGACTTTGGCTTTTTGATGTCGAAGCCTATCTGGGAGCAAGTGCTGGAAGTGCCACTATTTGTTATTGTCTCCTCTCCAGTAGCAAACAACGAGACGACCTGGCCCGACAAGTCGCCTATATGCAGTCTCTCTACCCACAAGCCGAAATCGTCAAAGAC
>NZ_JAVJQN010000191.1:0-30401 GCF_040218245.1 Coleofasciculus sp. E1-EBD-02
GTGCGGATAACCTAGTCTATCGGTTTGGCATCGTTGTCGTCCGCCTTGACCCGTTGCTTTGACTTGCAGAATCTTATTGGTCAAAACTGTGAGCATTTCGGTTACACCAACACAAGCAGCATCTAACCAATGCGCTTTATCTGGATAACGACGAAGCACCGCCGCCTTGCCAGCTTCCATCAATTTCCTTGCCTGTGCTGGATGAATGGGATTCATCGGTGTTCTATTGGCATCAATCAAAAAAACATAGTTTGACATGATTTGTTGGGTCGGTTTGACCAGTCCAAAGTAAAGTAATGTTCGCTTCGACAATGCTTCTCAGGCTTGTTATGGAGTATCAGAGGGCTTTCTCAGATGTCTCGCCTTTCGTTGATAGTTCCGACAGTGCCAAAAACTAGCGTTCATTCTTGGGTGTCATGACCACAGGAAGCGTAGCCAACCTTGCCAGATGGTAGGTTACTCTTTTTTACGGCTGAGTCTGCACGCTCACCCCACCTACCCAAAATGCTTAGTTTTGGGTAGTTGTGGGTAGACATTTACGAGCGGTCTAAATCCATGTTTAATTGACACCTGTCCAATTTTTTCCATCTTGTCTACCGTAATCTGATTCCGTCCCCAGGAAAAGTTGGTATACCATTTTTCAAATTCTAAGAGCATCGACTCGGCGAAGCAGGCAAATAGCTGACGCCCTGGATCTTTCATTTCCACGATTTGCATAATTTTCCAGTCGATATCCAACGAATGCTCGACAATGCCGCCATTGAGAACATAAATGTCGGGATGTTGTAACTTGGTGGCTAAATTCTTGGGATACCCCCCATCAATCAGCAGACAGGGCTTCTTTAACACCGAGGCATCAATGTCAATGCCCTTGGACATACTCGCTACCCAGACAATAATATCCGCTTGGGGTAGCGCCTCCTCCAATCCCATGATCTTGCCGCGCCCTAATTGATCTTGTAAGGCTTGCAATCGTTCCTGATTACGGGCGGTTAAGAGAATCTCGGCGACATCGGTGCGGGTATTGAGCCAACGACAAACGGCACTACCAATATCGCCGGTTGCCCCACAAACTGCCACGGTAGATTTTGACAGGTCAATGCCCAGCTTTTTCGCCCCTTGTTCAACTTGGGCGCATAGGATATATGCCGTGTGGGTGTTACCTGTAGTAAAGCGCTCAAACTCTAGCTTGATATTGCGAACCTGGCTTTTCTCATATAAGTGGAATTCTTCAAAAATAATTGACGAAAAGCCACCTAATGCGGTAATATCAATGCCGTTTTTTTGGGCATGAGCCATCGCATTGAGAACTTTACGGATAGCGGCTTTGATGCGGCGCGTGGCTAGCATCTCTGGCAAAAAGCATGATTCCACATAGCGTCCTTCTATCGTCTCCCCGGTTAGGCTAGTCACCTTAATGGTGTCCACGATTTGGGGAGGGGCGCTGCACCAAAAATCTAACCCTTGGTCAGCATATTCTGGGTAGCCTAGATCTCTGGCGACGGCTTGGGCGTGTTGCAAACTGGTGAGGTGACCGATAAGACCAAACATTTACTGCTCGCTGGTAAGGCTGTTAATCAGGGGAAAATGGGAAATTAGGCTAAGAATTTGTTAAGGACATTTAAAAATATTATCAGGAAGATAGGGAAGATGGGGGTGATGGTTTAAGTTTTGACCCTTCGCTTTGCTTGAGGGCATAGCGCGTGATGTTTGTAGGGGCGGGTTTCACTACTATCGTTTCTTGCCTCACCCGGATGTGACTAAACCCGCCCTGACTGAGGTGTAGAGACGCGCCATGGCGCGTCTCTACATTCGACGATTACATCTAGGTTGAGCTAGGCTGCTGTCAATCCGTAGGCGGACATCCGCATGATGTCACGGGTGGTAAAGCCGATGTTGCTGAGGGCTTCACCGTAGGCGATCATGAAGTCTTCGACGAGCGCATCTTTTTCCATTCCCAGGATATGAGCATCCTTCTCAACTTGGTTGAGCATCCGCCAAACCAGGGGCAAGTTTTGCTTATTGGCTTGTTCGAGTTCGGTTTTCGAGGCTTCAAAGTTCTCCTTGAGCCATTCTTCGCCAAAATTCAGGTGGGTGTACTCGTCTTTGACCACACCTTCGGTGATTTTTCGGGCAAAGGGATCAGCGACGGGAATGTAAATGTTGTACGCGGCGATCGCGAAACATTCAATAATCAGCGATTGGATCAGCAAGCAGGTGACGATATTCCCTGAGGCGGCGGCGGTTTGGAAGTTTTGGTGTAAATCGCTGAAATACTCCTTGGCAAACTCCATATCCGCTGTGACACTCAAGTTACGACCACAGGCTTGAAACCCCTTCTTATGGCGGTTTTCCATCTTTGCTAGGCTGGTTAGCTCATCCTTTTGGTCGGGTAGCAGTTCAGCCAGTTGGATGTAGTTCTGATGAGCTTCTTGTTCCCCTTCGATCACGATCGCGTTGATGCGGCTATAGGCGTCCTTGTACGTTTCACTGTTGAAATCTAGCTCTTGACTGACTGTAAGCTGCTGCATCAGTAGATTTTCTCCTGTTTGCATGAGTAGACGTGTTTCAAAAAAGCTTTGAACCTAATCCTAGACCGTTGGCTCAAAACCGCTATATCAAACTTAACCCATCAATGATATATGGTGAGAGGTATTGCCCAATAGTGCTTTAGACAGAAAATTTTTCCCTCAATCATCAGTATTCACTTATTAAAAGCATAGGATTAAACAAAGATAAATGTCTAAATCGCTACAGATTGTATGGTCATTTGTCATTTGTCATTTGTCCTTTGCTCCCTCTGCTCCCCCAGCTTCCCCTGCTCCCCCAGCTCCCCCAGCTTCCTCTGCTCCCCCAGCTCCCTCTGCTCCCCCAGCTTCCCCAGCTTCCCCAGCTCCCCCAGCTCCCCCAGCTCCCCCAGCTCCCCCAGCTTCCTCCCCCAGCTCCCCCAGCTCCCCCAGCTTCCCCTGCTCCCCCAGCTCCCCCTGCTCCCCCAGCTTCCCCAGCTCCCCATCACGACGGAACGAAACGCTAGAATGTGGAGTCGAATGCTTATTCATCTCTTACTTGCTTATCCATGTTTGATTGGGTCTGGTTATCTCGCGTCGCAGGGCTAGGATTAGTAGGAACCGCTGCTGGATCTGCCTTATTCTTTGGTATATTAGGGCGAACCGTCTTCTTGGAACCCAATAATCGTCACCCGAACTCAGTAGCAGCGATCGCACCGGGTAAGACTCAAGCTGTAACGTTACCCCCGCAACCGTTACCCTTGCTAACTTTACCCAAATCCCCTCCCGCCTCGGAGGTATCCCAGAAATCTCTTCCGGTTCTCTCGCGTCCATTCGATCTCAAGCAAAGCCTCAGCACCTATCAGCCTCTGTTTGCGGCACCAACCTCTTTAGGGATGGTGGCTATTGGGGTAGCCGAGGGAAATTATCGCCTGTTTATTGAAAATGGCGAACTCTATGTTCAACAAACCCGGTTCTACTTTGGACATACTGATCCGGGTAACTTATCCTGGGGGGATGTAGTCACGAATTATGGACCCTGTAGTGATCAAGGACGCAGTAAGGGAGATATTACTTTAGCCGAACAACTGTGTTTAGAGCGATCGCGATCGCGATTACCCACTCATCTAGTTGATTTGAATGCGGCGGGTATCGACCCAGAACGGGATTTAGAAGCCCTACTCAATGTCGCTGATTTATACAATCAGGCAATGCCTATCCATTCTCGCCACTTTCCCCAAGCCCTCGCCATCGCTAAAAAAGGCGGGTTAAAGGGTATTGATGCCCTAGCATGGGCAAGAACAGCATCCTTTTACCTTAATGTCAATAACGAGTTGGATTTAGAAACAGGGTCTAACAAAGCCACAGGACTCTTAGGCATCTGCGCCAGAGAAAACCTACCCATCACCGAATGGGATTGTGTTTACAAAGACCAACTACGACGAGTCAAAGCCATTGCCTCGGTTGTTGATAAATATCGCCAAATCTATCAATCAAACGCAAATTAGAGGTGGCTGAATTGGTGAGAACAGGGAACAGGGAACAGGGAACAGGGAACAGGGAACGGTATGGTAATGACGTGGCACACCTTAGCAAGATGAATTAGAATGGGAAACCCGAAACCGTAGGGGCGCAAAGACTTGCGCCCGATTCAATGATAAAATCTATTCCACAATTTTAGCTGTGTCACGCCAGTAGTCAGGGCTTTAGCCCTAGGACATCGGTCAAGAAACCCGGTTTCTTTGGGGAAAAGGTTGATATTTCGTTGTCATCCTCATGAGAAACCCGGTTTCTAGGAATACTCGTCAACCCAACCTACAACCTAGTATTAAATAAACCTTTACGCGACAACATTTTGAGGTTTGCCTTCGGCAAATGTGACAATATTTTCAACCGTTGTATCAATAATCCGCTGGACAGCTTCCTTGGTATTAAAAGCACTGTGAGGAGTAACAATCACATTCCGTAAATGCAGTAAAACATGATCCGCCAGTAAGGTTTCTAAATCGTGCTGTTTGCGATAAACCGATCGCAAGAGTTCGGCTTCCTCGCGCATTACAGGTTCTTCGGGTAGTACATCCAAACCAGCCGCAGCCACTTTACCCTCAGCCAGCGCCTGCAATAGGGCATTGATATCAACTATAGGTCCACGAGAGGTATTAATAAAAATAACACCCTCTTTCATGGCATCAAATTGTTCAGTGGAAATCAGATGATGGGTTTTCGGATTTGCTGGAACGTGTAAGGTGACAACATCAGCAGCGGATAAGACGTCTTTCATCTCAGCATACCGAAATCCCAGCCGCGACGCCAATTCTTCTTTTGGCTTCACATCAAATGCTACAACCTCCATGCGAAATCCCTTGGCAATTTCAATCACGCATTGTCCGATATTCCCTGTACCCACTACCCCCAAGGTTTTACCCCGCAAATCGAAACCTTGAAGCCCTACCTGGGAAAAATCACCTTTGCGAGTGCGATCAGTTGCCTCGATTAAATTATGGCTGAGGGCTAATAGCAGCGCAAAAACATGTTCAGCGACAGTATTCTCACCGTAGGCGGGTACGTTACATACTTTAATATCCTTTTCTTGGCAATAGTCAGTATCAATGTGGTCAAATCCTGTTGATCGTGTGGCGATCATTTGCAGATTGTTGAATTGTTTTAAAACATCTGTACTTAAATCTGAGTAGATAAACGTGGAAATAATATCGGCATCTGCATAGTGGCTAGCGTTGTCTGTAGTTAGTGACTGCTCCACACATTCAACTTGATGGAAGGGACTCAGTTTTTGAAAGATATCCTGTTCCCAGGATTCAACATTGAAAGCAATGATTTTCATATTTTTACCTTCTATTGCTCAAGTTTGCTTTTTTCGATTAATTCATGAAATATTGATATCCTATTATCCTAAAGCTGTGGCGGTATGGTTTCTATCTGAGGGTATAAACTTCCCTAGAGGATGACGAAGGGCGGGTTTTGTTGAGAGGTTATCGGTGAGTATCAATATTAAATGGCTAAACCCGCCCCTACAATTACTACTTTTGTGACTGTTAACTGGGGGTAGACAAACCAACGCTCTCAGCGTCTGCTTAAGGTTTGAGCGGTAGCTCTACGGTAAAAGTAGCTCCCTTTCCGTCTCCATCACTTTCGCACCACACAGTTCCTCCGTGCAGTTCAACTAAGTGACGTACAATTGCCAATCCTAATCCTAGTCCGCCATGGGAACGAGTTATTGAGCCTTCGGCTTGGCGAAAGCGGTCAAAAATGTAAGGCGCAATGTCAACAGACACACCCTTCCCCGTGTCTTGTACCCGAATGTGTACCGCATTTTCTAACCATTCCAAATAAATCTTGACTTGTCCGTGAGTTGGGGTAAACTTAATCGCATTAGACAAAAGATTCCAAACAATTTGCTGTAAGCGATCGCTATCCCCGTGGATCACAGTCTGACTCGGTTCTAAAAATGAGTCAATCTGAATACTTTTAGCGTCAGCGGCGGGTTGTAAGGTATCAATGGCGGCGTTGATAACCTGCTGCAAGTCAACCGGGATCACAGTTAAGCGTAAGTTCCCCCGAATAATCCGTGACACATCCAGCAAGTCATCAATAAGCTGGGCTTGAGACTTAGCATTGCGTTCAATTACTTCTAACGCCCGCTGTACTTTGTCTGAACTCAACTGCTTTCTTCGCAAGAGTCCCGCCCATCCTAGAATCGCATTTAGGGGTGTTCTCAATTCATGGGATAGGGTGGCTAAAAATTCATCTTTTAAGCGATTCGCAGTTTCGGCTTCAGCTCGGGCGGCTTGTTCACTCTTGAGCAATTGAGTCCGTTCTGTTTCCGCTTGCTTGCGCTGGGTGACATCTTCAATCGCCCCCTCATAGTACATGACTTCGCCCTGAACATTGCGAATAGCACGAGCATTGTAGCGTACCCAAATCATGGTATTATCACACCGACGCATCGGTATTTCCAAGTTTCGTACCACTCCTTCGCCGTCTATCTGACTCTGCCATAAACGATTGGCTTGGGTATCAACAAGGTGCTTGGATATATTTGTGTCGAGCAAGGCTTGTACACTGGGATATCCTAACAGTTGCAACAGGGTTGGATTGGCTTCAATAATTTGACCCGTTGGTGTCATCCGGTAAAGTCCAATGGGTACGCTTTCAAAGAGTTGTTGATATCGTTGTTGCATCTCTTTGAAGGCTTGATGTTGCTTAGAGCGCTCCCAGGCTGCTCGCACGGCAGCAGCAAGACGAGTATAATGCTGAGGGGATTTAATAATATAATCGTCAAGTCCTGACTTCATCGCCTTAACAGCAATTTCTTCGTTTCCTGTCCCGGTAAACATGACTACAGGGCAATCTGGATACTGCTGCTTGACTTGGTGCAGTACATTTAAACCATTGCTCCAACGCAAGCTATAATCAGTGACGACGATATCAAACTTTCGCTCGGCTAATACCTGCTGGAGTTGCTTGATATCGGTAATCTCTTTAGACTGTAATTGTTCAAACTCCTGCTCTAGTCGGCGTAGCGCTAACATACGATCGTCGGGGTTATCGTCAATGAGCAGGATTCTTACGGGATTGTCATTTGTCATTTGTCATTGTTCAGGGAACAGGGAACAGGGAACAGGGAACAGGGAATTTATAATTCAGACTAACGGTTTTTCGTTGAACATTAACCAATATAGGTCAAGAGTACGAATCATTTCTAAAAAATCATGAAAGCTTACAGGTTTCACTAAATAAGAATTAGCGCCCATATCATACGCTTTATTAATGTCCGGCGTTTCTCTGGATGCCGTTAATACCACCACTAATAGACGTTTTAACTGAGATTGCTGTCGAATCCAAGCTAAAACTTCTAAACCGGATTTACGAGGCAGTTTTAAATCGAGTAAGATAAGAGTTGGAATAGGATGGGATTTTAGGTTATTATACGGTGCTTTGCGGTCTAGGTAATTGATTGCCTCCTCTCCATTTGTGACAACTTGCAGTGAATGAGGTAAATCGAGGCGTTTAAATGCACGCTGAATTAAAAAAACGTCATTATCATCATCTTCAACGAGTAAAATATCGGCAGGTTTACTACTCATAATCTTCTCCATAAAACTTACTCCAAACCTCAAAGACTGAGGAGAACAGGTTTAGTTGCTTATCAGTTTACAGCCAAACCTGATCAGTAAAACTCGCCCCTATTCCCTAACAGAGAAGTCATGACACGTCTCTACTTTTTGCGCCTCAATCCAAAATCGGCTTCCCTGATGGAGTGATGATTCAACGCCCGAACGTCCTCCTAGACGTTCCATACCTTTACGGACAAGGGCTAAACCAATACCACTACCATGATAGTGTTCACGACCATGTAAGCGTTCAAATACCAGGAAAATCTTTTCTTGGTATTCCGGTTCAATGCCAATTCCATTATCCTCGATCCAGAGTCGTATCCATGTAGTACCATTAACGTCTTTTCGTTCTTCTGCCCACACCTGTATCTGAGGCTGTACTTTTTCCGGGATAAACTTGATCGCATTAGCCATCAAATTTGATACAACTTGCATAAGTGTAGCACGATGACCCAAAACCTCTGGTAGAGGTATTACCCCTTTCTCGGCTACCTTAATTTGGGTATTTGTGTTTTTAATCAGTTCCTGGAGTTGGAAGAGGACTTCTGACACAATGGAGTCTAAACTAATCGGTTTTAGGGGAAATTCTAGACGCCCTAAGCGACTATATTCGAGTAAATCTTGGATCATTGTATCCAAACGCTGGGCAGCCGTAGTAATCCGTTGAGTATAGTCTAAACCGATTGAATCTAATTGGGAACCACAGTCTTCAACTAAGGCATTAGCAAACCCTTGCATTGCCCGTAACGGCGCTCTGAGATCGTGAGAAACGGTGTAGGAAAATGCTTCGAGTTCCGCATTGATGGCTTGCAATTCCTGAGTTCGTTCAGTGATCCGTTCTTCGAGTTCGATGGTGTAGCGTTTAAGCTGCTGTTGTAATCGGGATTGGGCAATCGCGATCGCGAGTTGATTTGCCACTTCTTGGACAATCGTTCTATATTCCTCATTATCGTCATTTTCTCCATGACAGTCTAGGTTGATTGTCCCGATTAATTCCTGCTTACTTCTGAGTGGAATAATCTGGAAACAGTTCGCGTTTCTTGAGAGCAATGCTTGGACAATATGTCGCAATAAATTCACCGTTTCTGACGGTTTAAGTTGATGAATTTTACCGTCATTTAATTGGGCAATTTCTTCGGTAAAATGTTTTATGTCAATTGTTGTTCCAGCTAGGGTTTCCATCTCACCGTCAGTGGCGAGTAGGGTGGCTTGCTGTGAGTCCCAATCAAACACCACGACACTCAGATGACGACACGATAGCAGGGATTTTAAACCTGTTAACGCCACTTGCGCGATCGCAGGCGGCGGTTGTTCAGCGAGAATGGCTTGGTCAAGGGTTTGTAAGGTTTGCAGGCGGTCAATCGTTTGTCGCAATTGAATTTCAAGCTGCTTGCGCTGAGTAATGTCAAACGTAAAGCCAAGGATTTGCACAATTTGCCCTAGCTCGTTCAACATCGGCACATACTTAATTACGGTGGTGAAGGGGTTAGTATTCGGTAAGGTAATTGTGGCTTCTACCGTCTGGGGAGTGCGGGTTTCTATCACCCGCTTGAGTGTCGGTAAATACCGATCAGTAACCTCCGGCGACCAGATTTCTTCATCCCTGTGTCCCAGATAATCCGTTGATGACTTGCCTGTGCGTTCAAGGGTGGTCGTATTCACAAAAATAAACCGTCGTTGAGCATCATAGATGACCAACATATCCGGACTATGATTTACCGCCAACCGGAATCGTTGTTCACTCTGACGCAGGGCTTTCTCGGTGCGTTTGTATGCGCTAATATTATGATTAACTTCTAAGATAGCTAATGGGTTACCTTGATGATCTCGCTGTAATGTCCAACGACTCGCCACGGTAATTTGAGTCCCATCCTGTGTCGTTTGAATTAACTCACCGGGCCAATATTCTTGATGCCATAATTGAGTCTGAATGTCGCTTAACGCCTGGGGAAAAATCGTGTGCAGCAATTGGTGAGCATTTTGTCCAATAACTTCCTGACTACTCCAACCATACAACCGTTGCGCTCCCTGATTCCAGTAGGTAATTCTGTCCTCCAGATCTCGCACGATAATCGCATCATTGGCTAAATCCAGTAGTTGAGCTTGTTGGCGCAGTCGTTCTAGGGCTAATTTTTGGGCGGTGACATCGGTTTGTACTCCCAGAAAGTGAGTCAATTTTCCCTGGGAATTTCGCACGGGTGAGATATAGAGATCGTTCCAGAACACAGAACCATCTTTACGATAGTTCCGCAAGGTTACTTTACACTCTCTTTGTGTTGCAATCGCCTGTCGTAATTCCTCAAGTTGGACTTGATTGGAGTCATCTCCATGCAAGAAACGACAGTTACGACCGAGTATTTCTGAGGCGCTGTAACCTGAGAGTCGTTCAAACCCAGCATTGACAAAAATAATTGGGTTATCCGGTTGATGGGGATCACTAATTAAAATCCCATTGCTACTTGCATTAACCGCACTCTCCAATATCCGCAATCGTTCCGCTTGTTGACAACGGTCAATTGCTGCACCGAGAATATTCGCGATCGCTTGTAAAAAGTTAATGTCATCTTGACTAAACTGGCGGCAACCTGTACTATGAATGCCCAAAATACCAAAGGGTTGACTATCGGGGGTGGGCATCGTATCCCAATGTTTAAGAGTCCCAGGCTTCGCCAATGAGAGTCCCGGAATAATCACACTCATCCCACTGACAACCCCATGATCACGTAATAGAGGTGGAGCCGAAAATCGCGATTCTGTTCGCAAATCTTCGACCACAATTGCTTCTTGAGATAGGAGAGTATAGCCGGCTTGAGAATTGGTTTCCGTATCCACAGTAGCTTGACCGACTAAGCCAACCTGCCAACCTACACCCGCCCGTAACAATAAGGCTTTACCATGAGGAAGTAATTCCAGCACTTTGGCATAGTCTACGTCGAGAGTTTTTGCCAAAAGAGTCACCGCACAATTCATTAACGAATCAATGTCAATCCCTCTTAAGGCATATTGGCTAAAGCGCACAATTGTTGTTTGCTGAGTGACCCTAGCTTGGAGTGTCGCGATCAGTTGCAGGTTCTGGGAAATGGTGATCGGTGAAGTCGCTTCTAGCCGAGAAGATTTAGACTTTAGCTTAGGCGCTAACGCAGAACGAACGGCTGTCACCAATTTTTTATAATGGGACGGCGATTTGATAATATAGTCATCTATACCCGCTTTCATTGCCATTACAGCGAGTTCTACACTGTCTTGACTGGTGAACATAATAAATGGACAAGTGGGTTGCAGGCGTTTAACCTGCTTAAAGACCGCTATACCTGTTGTCCAAGGAAGTTCATCGTCCGCGATCGCGATATCGAAATGACCGTCTAAAAGTACCTGATTTAGGTCTTTAGCATTGGTCGGCTGGGCGACGTGCAGTGCGGAAAACTCTTGCTGCAATTGACGAATGATTAAGGCTCGTTCATCTGGGTCCTCATCAATGAGGAGCAGATGCACAGGAGTGTTAATCACAATTTGTCAAGTTTATTCAGAGTAGAGACGTACCATGGCACGTCTGGGAGCAGGAGAGAGATACTATATATTATATAGAGGAACTCTGTCGCCACTGAAAATAGAGAGACTCTCATCACCCTATCGCATTATCATCCACCCGATCTCTGACTTTTGGAAGAAGTTGGGACTCTAATATTTTATTTCCCTTCATTTCCTTTCCCTTCATTACGCCAGATGCGGTGAAAACGAAGAAACTTCCGATGGCGAGTAAGCCGAGTAGAGGAGACGGTTCCGGAACAGTAGCCGCCACCGCTGACTTAAATTCCGCTTGCGCTGCTGCAACTGATTTTCCATAACCTTGGATGTATTCAAACGAAGCGGTGTCACCCGCCGCCAGAAGTACATTTTTTCCACCAATGTGTATACCAACATCGGCAAAGGTGCCATTCGGATCAGAGGGATGATTCAGGAAACTGTTTAACTCCAACCCATTATGAATAGATAAACCCAGATCAGCACCAACGGTGGCTGTGGCGTCTAATGACCCTACAATAATCGTTAGACCTCCCCATTCGGTTGCTTGACCCACCGTGGCAAGTCCGGCGGCAGTTTCCAGTATAAATATATCATTAAATGTCTCGAAACCATGACGTTGATCAATGCCTTGGTCGGGATCAAACGTATCAAAATATCGAAGCTCAACGGCTGAACCCTGATTAACCAAATTAGTCTTAACCAGCAAAGCATTGAATTCATCCACCAGGGAATAGATGCGCCTAAAATCAACAGTCGCATCACCTCCTGTATAGGTACCTGTAACCACTACCGATTCACCATCTTGGGAAACGGTAACAGGCTGTTGCGTAATTCCTGCGGTTGTGTTGATGGTAAATGTAGCCGGATTCGCGCCATTCTGAAAGCCAAAATCAGAGACTGGCTCTCCGGGATTAAAGAAGTCGCTATGGAAGAAACTTTGTTTATCAAAGATAAGAGTATCAATCGCCCCGTTGTCATCCCTAATCGTTACCTCTAATGAAGAATTGCTGAGAGTAACCGCTGCAGATGATGAGGCGCAGCTAAGTCCTGCTAGGATTGTTCCCATTAAGGGTAGACATTTGGTGAAGAAGGGAGTCGAGAATTGGGTCATCCATTTTTTACAGGTATTCATGGGGTAAAACTTTCCTAGCCGAGTTCTTTTACTCATTACTCAGCTTCAATCCCCCTCTTTTATGTGGATTTTTGTAAAAAATATGTTACAAACAATTAATTTTTATGATTTATCGATAAAATCAGCCCGTGTTTGACTTATGAATAAGGGCGGGTTTTGTTGTTCAGTTATCGGCTTCTTATTGAGTTTTAGTCCCTAAACCCGCCCCTACAATTGACAGACGTGCCATGGCGCGTCTCTACTTCCCCTACTCCTGTGTATATACAAAAAGCCATGATCTATCCCAAGTAGGAGAATTCCCCGGACAACTTTGGGTAAACTGCACAGCAGACGAGTACCGCTACCAACGCCAGTCAAAATTCCCTGTAATTTGAATTTTATAAATTATGACAATAACCACTTCAACACCCAAAGCGTCCTTCTCTCAACC
Organism: Coleofasciculus sp. E1-EBD-02; assembly: GCF_040218245.1. Taxonomy (NCBI): domain Bacteria; kingdom Bacillati; phylum Cyanobacteriota; class Cyanophyceae; order Coleofasciculales; family Coleofasciculaceae; genus Coleofasciculus; species Coleofasciculus sp. E1-EBD-02. The sequence goes on from NZ_JAVJQN010000191.1 coordinate 12,730, forward strand.
GGACATTCCCGTTACCCAAGTCCGGCAAAATCAGGGTGCAGAACTCGACGCGATCGCAAAATATCGCCGTGCAGCTAACTACCTAGCCGCGACTCAAATTTATCTCAAAGATAATGTTCTCTTACGCGAACCCTTAAAACCGGAACACATTAAAGATCGTTTACTGGGTCACTGGGGGACTTGTCCCGGCATTAACCTAGTCTATGCCCATCTCAACCGACTGATCCGGCGTTACGATGCCAATATGTTTCTGGTAACTGGACCCGGACATGGTGCGCCCGCGAACCTGGCTAATCTTTACCTGGAAGGATCGTTACAGGATTACTATGATGACCTTAGCTTCGATGAAGCTGGGGTATATCGGTTAGTCAAGCAATTTTCTTGGCCCGGTGGCTTTCCCTCTCACCTGTATCCGGGGATTCCTGGCACAATTCACGAAGGCGGAGAATTGGGCTACGCCTTGGCGACAGCGTTTGGGGCGGTAATGGATAACCCGGATCTCGTCGTCGCTTGTATCGTTGGCGATGGTGAGTCAGAAACCGGACCCACCGCTACAGCATGGCATGGAACAAAATTCATTGATCCGGCTGAATCTGGCGCAGTTTTACCGATTTTGCATCTGAATGGGTACAAAATTGCCAGCCCCTCTATTTTTGGCACGATGAGTGATGAAGAATTACTGCATCTGTTTACCGGGTACGGCTACCAAGTGCGAATTGTCGAAGATGAGGACTTGGATGCTGATATGTATGCTTCCATGGATTGGGCATATCAAGAAATCAGTCGGATTCAACAAGCCGCCCGTTCCGGGAACCGCCTCAGTAAACCCCGTTGGCCCCTACTCATCTTGCGATCGCCAAAAGGATGGACGGGGATTAAAGAAGCTGACGGTGTACCGATTGAAGGAAATTTCCGGTCTCACCAAGTTCCCCTCAAAGGGGTTAAAAGTAATCCCGAACATCTAGAACTGCTGGAAAATTGGTTCCGTTCCTACCGTCCAGAGGAACTCTTTGACGAACAAGGGCAACCCTTACCCGACATTTTAGACCAATGTCCCCAAGGGGAACGGCGTATGGGCAGCAATCCCCACACCTTCGGTGGGCGTATGCGTCAACCCTTGGAGTTACCGAATATTTTTAACTACGCGGTTCCCGTAGAACATCCCGAAGCTGGCGAAGGGTGTAAACGGGGTGAAAGGAGTGTGAGTAATACCTACAGAGTCGGAGAATACCTGCGGGATGTAATTCAGGAAAATCCCAGCAACTTCCGTATTTTCTGCCCCGACGAACTCGAATCCAACCGCCTTTACAAAGTCCTCGACGTGACTCAGCGTAACTATCAGTGGCCCACCGAAGCCTTTGATGGCGAGATTGGACCCGATGGGGGACGGATTATCGAACTACTGAGTGAACATACCTGTCAGGCATTCTTACAAGGGTATCTCCTCACCGGACGACATGGTTTATTCCCCTCCTACGAGGCATTTTTGGGCATTGTCACTACAATGATGGATCAGTATGCCAAGTTCTTAAAATACTCCAAAGAATTTCCCTGGCGTCCCCCTGTATCGTCCCTGAATTACTTAGAGACTTCAACCCTGTGGCGACAGGAACATAATGGGTTTTCTCACCAAAATCCGGGCTTTATTAATAGCGTCTTAGATCAGCAAGCCGACTATGCGCGGGTGTATTTACCCCCCGATGCCAACTGTCTTTTGAGTACGGTTGACCACTGCTTGCAGAGTACAGGCTATGTCAATTTAGTCATCGCCAACAAAAATCCTCTGCCGCAATGGTTATCCATGGAAGACGCGATCGCACATTGTCGGGCAGGGGGTTCAGTGTGGCAATGGGCAAGTATCGATGATGGGGTTGATCCGGATGTGGTAATGGTAGGAATTGGCGATTGTCCCATGTTAGAAGTCATGGCAGCCGCGCAAATCCTCAGACAGGAATTACCGGAGTTACGGGTGCGAGTGGTTAATGTGACGGACTTATTAATTCTAGAACAAAATTCCACTCATCCTCATGGGTTAGATGATGATATGTTTACTGCCCTATTCACCCCGGATAAACCCGTGATTATCAACTTCCACGGTTATCCATCGTTGATTAAACAAATGCTGTTTGGGCGTCCCACAATTGAGCGATTCCAGATTAATGGCTATCAGGAAGAAGGGACAACTACAACACCCTTTGATATGCAAGTCCGTAATGGGACGAGTCGGTATCATTTAATTATGCAAGCGATTCGTTTAGCCGCACAGAACAATCCGCGTGTGTCTGCACGGGCAAATGATCGGGTGCGTCATTATGAATATGTGTTAGCGGCTCATGGGCAGTATATCTGTGAAAATGGCGAAGATCCTGAAGAGATTACCAATTGGCAGTGGTGTTAATTTGGTCATTGGTCATTGGTCATTGGTCATTGGTCATTTGTTAGGCAATAGGCAATAGGATTAAGATTCATCTGTAGGGGCGGGTTTCAACTTATGTTACAGCCCTCACCCCCAGCCCCTCTCCCAAGCTTGGGAGAGGGGAGCAAGAGGGAAGCTGTGTAGCAATAGGCAATAGGCAATAGGGTTAATATTCGTCTGTAGGGGCGGGTTTCACTATTATCCTTTTTGGCGCACCTAGATTGGATTAAACCCGCCCCCGCCCCACCCTCCATTTAATTTGTTATCAGAATCACCGATGAAAGTTTTAGTATTAAACGCGGGTTCTAGTACGCAAAAAAGTTGTTTGTATGAGATTGGCGAATCTTTACCCAATTCTCCGCCAGAACCAATATGGGAAGCTAAGATTGAGTGGACTGGACAGTCAGATACAGAACTTTTAAAGGTTAAAACATCTCAGGGACGATCCATAGAGGAACGCCTACCCACCGATAATCGAATTAAGGCGATCGCTCAAATGCTGAATACCCTTTGGCGCGGTCAAACTCAAGTTATTTCCCAACTGAGTGACATTGATATAGTGGGACATCGGGTGGTTCATGGCGGTGATAAATACCATCAACCGACGTTGATTAATGCTGAAGTGAAAAAGGCGATCGCGTCTCTGTCTCCCCTAGCGCCATCCCACAATCCAGTCAATCTAGAAGGAATTGAGGCGATTGAGAATATCTTACCCGATATACCCCAAGTAGCGGTATTTGATACCTCATTTCATGGTCAAATGCCCTTACCTGCTGCGATTTATCCAGGCTCTAAAGACTGGCTGGAGCAAGGGATACGTCGTTATGGTTTTCATGGAATAAGTCATCAATATTGCCTGGAACGAGTTGCCCAGTTATTGGCAAAAGAGGCTAAATCATTACGAGTGATTACCTGTCATTTAGGCAATGGGTGTTCCTTAGCCGCCATCCGGGATGGTATCAGTATTAATACAACTATGGGTTATACACCTTTAGAAGGATTAATGATGGGTTCGCGTTCCGGTTCCATTGACCCTTCGATTCTGATTCAACTGATGCGACAGGGGTATAATGCGGATCAATTAGAGCATTTATTAAACAAAGAATCAGGATTAAAAGGGTTATCGGGAGTGAGTAGTGATATGCGCCAAATCAATGACGCGATCGCGGCGGGTAATGAACAAGCTAAACTCGCCTTGGATGTTTATATCCACCGCTTGCGCTTCTATTTAGGGGCAATGTTAACATCTTTGGGCGGATTAGATGTATTAGTCTTTGCAGGCGGGGTTGGCGAACATCAAGCCTCTGTGAGAGCCGCAGCCTGTGACGCCTTAGCGTTTTTGGGACTTAAAATCGACTCAGACAAGAATGAAACAAACCCCATAGATACGGATATTTCCACAGAGAATTCAAGCGTGCGCGTTTTCGTGATTCATACCCAAGAAGATTGGGCGATCGCCCAATCCTGTTGGAACATAGTTAAAGCGTCGGGTAAGTAATCAAAATCCTACTAATTCGGTGACTGAACTGGTGTTCTCGCTCTAATCATTATGGCTCTCTTAAACTGGTTATGTAAAATTAGCAATTTAAATGAGCTTAAACCCTTAAATAGCAAAGGATATAACAGCATAAAAAGCCTGTTTTATTAGAATTGATTTTTTGATTCTCCAGGATTCTTGCGTAGCAAGGATTAGGGAGATTATTTTGTAGTAATTTATCATGGCTAGTCTAGAAGAGCCATCATTATTAGGATTTTGACACTGCATATAGCGCAATGTTCCTAAATTATGCTCCTAGAGGTAGGGCTTATAAGCATTTTGTCTAAATTCCAGTAAAATAGGCACAACCTTTCTAACCAATCCAGGCATGTTCCAACTCTTTAGATGGCAATTCCTCGCCGTTGCCCTACTCAAGGTCAAAGAATTTGATCGCACTTTGGATTGGGTACTTGCCCATCAATGGCTATTGGGTGGGAAGCCTTTATCTGGTTCATTTAGAAGATCGCCTGCCCTTGATTCAGACCATCGGTTCTGTGTTATAACAAGTTGCAGTCAAACAGGTAATCTGTCAGGGTTAGCGGAATGCCGTATAGCGAAGCATCTTGGAAATTCTTCGCTCAGAAGGACACCTTAGAATGCAACTTGGTATCAGACCTAAGGTTTCATAAGTGTGGCTGTATTAGGAGATTGTATTTAGTATTAATGTACTATAATAGACTCAGCGAAACAAAAGCAAAATAGTTACTTAATTGTTTCTGGAGGTGACTAATAGAATGCGGGCGAAACTTGAAAGATGGTATCCATTAATATTTGGATTCACTTGTTCTATAATTTATCTAATTTTTTTTCGCAGATATCCATTGCCTGAATCATTAAAAGATCTACTTTCTGCTGTCACTAATCTTAGTGGAATAGCAATAGGTTTTCTGGCTGCTGCACAATCAATACTTTTTTCATTACCTCGAAAATATGTTATTCAACAACTCAAGAAAGCAGGAATGTATAGTAGACTGCTAAATTATTTTATGACAGCTATTCAATGGTCTTTTGTGTTAGCAGTTATTAGTGCATTTGGTTTACTCATAGATTTCACCAAATCTCAATCTTGGCATTCCTTAGCTTTTAGTGTCTGGTTATTTATTCTAACAACAGCATCTTTGTCTTACTACCGAGTAATTGAAGTATTTACGGCTTTGCTTCGCGCTCCTGATTAATCTATTTTGAATTAAACATTTGGTTTAATTCGTTTTTACGATTCTCCCAAGCTTTTTTAACAGCTTCCTTACGAAGGGTATAAGGAATGCTGCGTTGTTTTCCTGGATTAATATCTATAATCTCACGCATTCTATTATTTATTAAATCTAGTTTTATATTTTCTCCTTCATCAGTAGAACCGGAAATTCTTAATTTTTTAACATTTTGATTATTTTGCTGAGAAATTCTAGTCAATTTATGGGCTAATTCTTTTATAGTGTCTACTGATAAACTGCTTTTCTTTTTATGACCTATAGAAAGAGACACCGACAGAGTGGGAGCACGGAAAATTTCACTCATTTTAACAAACTGCTGTACTCCAACATTTTGATCCTTGATAATTTCCATACTGTCTAATCCAGCAGTGCGAACCTCAAATTTGCGAACGGTTTGTATATTTGTGAGCCGTTGCATCGCATCAATTTGAAGTACAGGATCGAGATAAATTTCTGTATCAAGCTCACCCATTCTTCTAAAATATTCTGCAAAACTTTGTGGTGATGTGCCAGCTTGACTACTTTGCAACACTAAAATTTTAGTTGGAATATGATAAAGAAATGCAGTTCTTTCACCAATACCTTCATGATCTGCAAGATTAATCTCTTCAACATTACCTGATAGATTTCCCTTAATCGGTATATCAGTCATGCGAAGACGAATCATATCACCTTCCCATAAGTGCTGATGTATATAAGCTTCACATAACCAAACTTGGTGACGACGAACTTCTCTGACTCGCTTATCATTGGGTAAATTATGTACATTTTGCAAAACTTCTCTAAAAGAAATAGAAGAATCTGGGATTTCAATTTTATAGAAATCCATCTTAAGTGTTTTACTCATTTAATCTTGCAGTAATAACAATGGTACAGGATCTATGATTTGTTCAATCATTTTTTCCAAAGGAAGCACTAGGTTTGACTATAGTAGTCTTCCTAGTGCAATATTGTACTCCATTTAACACAAAAGCAGCATTTTATTTTTTATGATATGTGATCTATTGGTTCAATAATATCTAGCTTTTTTGGCTAAACCCTACATTCGGTTATCACTTGTGTAATCTTACTGAGCCTGCTCCAACCAATCCACTAAATCCGCCACGTCGGAAAAATCCAATAGCGCTTCTGCTAACGCTTCCAACTGTACGATAGGTAATCTTCTAACTCGCTCAATTAATACTGGCTCAACCTCACCCAACCGCCGCTTAAGCTGACGGACAATCAAATTCACCTCTCCTGCTCGTGGCTGCTGCTGATCTAACCAATCCGCTAGATCTCTGACTTCAGAAAAATTAAACAACGCCACCGCCAAATTGTCCAACTGCTCCGGAGATAACTCTCGAACCCGTTCGAGCAGTGCTGGCTCAATCTCACCCAGCCGCCAATTGAGCTGACTTCTAATTAATTTAAATGCTCCTTGTTGTAGAATATCTTGATAAATTACAGAACCACGCATCATATCCTCCCGCAAAAACCGACGAATTAAATCTTTTTCAAACCGCAACCCCGCCAGAATTTCTGTACAACCAGAAATATTTTGTCGCTGCTCCCTATTAGGAATTCTAGCGACTTGCTCCGCCACCTGCGCCAACAATCCTTGAGGCTCCTCTGTTCGCGCCAATGTCGCCAAAGGTAATAGTGTCGGATTAGCTAGAAATGGTGCTGGCTCTTGTTCCCACAGGCGAACCACTCGATAGCGGTGAATCGTTGTGTCATCTCGATATTCCTCAGTAAAAGCCACTTCATTCGTCGTCTCCTGCAAAAAGATAACCACCTGCACTACAGCACACCGATATTGTCGCTTCAACCTTACCGAGTAATCCAGCATCCGAAACGGAATCGGTTGGTTAGAGTAGGGTAGCGTTTGAAACTCAATATGCAAGATTTGATTAGCGATTCGCAAGAAGCTGACAGCATCCGCACGAATAGGCTCTAAAGTCAATTCGGTTTTGAGTACCTCAACTTGCTGAGATTCCACAGCAAGTAACCAATCGGCAAATGCGACTGGATATTGTTCAGCCAAATACTTACATACATTGTCGTAACTCAACCTATTGCTTCTCTCCTCACTCCAGCACAATCCACAGTTTAGCTACATCTTTCTATTTTTTACTAAAACGCTGTTACGCTGTTAAATTGGGAATAGGTAGCGAGTAAGATGATCGCATTACAACGATTTTGCCTTTGTTGAAATTAAGGTTTAAATACCGAATAGCTGATCTAGCTTTGCTAGGGATAAAATATTCTCAATTTTACCCTAGAGATAGGTTCGTGTAGATTCATCTTATCAAAACTTAACACACTCGCGATCGCCTAAACTTATCGGAGTAGTTGTATATAGCGCTACGCGCCAGGGAATAGGCAATAGGCAATGGGCAATAGTGAAGAAAAAAGCTTAGTTGACAAGGGATTGACCCTTCGACTTCGCGGCAATTGAGCCTGTCGAAATTCAGGGTCAAGCGATTTGAATTTTTCTTGATATGTCCTAACCTTAGTGCGTAGTGCTATAACTTTATATACCGATTTAACTCTAATCATCATAACTAAACTTCAAGGCTACAAACTTATCACTAGAACCTGGGCGCTGGCAAAATATTTCTTGTGACCGATCGCGTTCATCTTTTACACAACTCACCATCCGTTTAAATTGTTCGATATTGTTTTTATACTGTCCTGGATTGATGCGGAGTTTTTGGCGAAATTGCCCCCAAGTAACATCAACAATATCATCTCCACATACCATTTCGACTTCACCCCGTTCTACATCAACATCACCCAGATCTACTTCAAATTCAGCATCTTCAATTTCCAAAATGTTGCACGTTTCCAGTTGGGCGCGATCGCCACAAGCGGCTAATCCAACAACGGTGATTGTAATAACACCACCGAGAGCGAGAGAAATAATCTTATTCATATCTGTTCCTTGAATTGTTAGCATAATTATGGACAGTTGTACGGGTGAATGCATTTAATTTTAGCTGTATTAAGTAGATGGGTAGAAATAAACTCGACCATGTTAAGTTCTGTAAAACTTACTCAAACCCTTACAAAGGACAAAGGACAAATGATAAATAATTATCTCCACTACAATTGACTGATAAACATCATAGCTGACGCCTGATTCAGTGTCGCCACTTTTGCCACCGCCTGACGCCAATTTTGTTGGTCTTGCTTCCGGGTTTCTAACTCCTTGAATTCTAACCAAACCTTTGAACGAATATCCTCATCACTCAGGAAAATTTCCCACTCCCGCTTCATATCTCTGGCATAAATAACCAAATCTATAAATTCCTGCACCATATAATAACGAGCTTGACTGGGTGCCGTCAGCCAACTATTTAATGTTTCCTGGCAAGACGCCACCGCTTGCTCATGCAATTTTTCCAGATTCCTGAGTACCTCTGAAGCATTGGACGGATCAGGTAAAATACCGACAACTTCCGCCAGACTTAAATCAATATCTGATTGCAATATCTCATCAAGCTGTTTGCGAATTAAATGTAATAGAACACTCCCATAAGAAAACTCGAACTCCCAAAGCGTTCTAAACCCTAACTCTAGTTGATTTCCCCGTTGTCCTAATAAATCTGCCATGTCTTTGAGAAACTCAGCCCCTCTGGTTGAGGTTAATTCGCCCAACCTGCCTTGGTCAATTAAAACATCAGTTACTAATGACTTCACTTTATCAATCGATAGTCTCAATCCTTGATCAACTTGTAAAAAATGCCGAGATAAATGAATTCGTAGTTCCCGGATATAGACGCGGTAGATAGCTTGATAGGATTCTTTAAACTCGAACTCACAACTGCGGCTGATAATTTCCTGATCTGTCTCTGGAATCCCTTTATCCGTTTGACAGTTTTTCAATGCGGCTTGCACCGCCACCTGAAAGTCTGGATCAATAGCTTCACATTGCTCTTTCAGTTGATTTCTCAGGTCTAAAAGTCCTTGGATCAGTTCTTGAGACAGTTGCTCAAATAGTCGTCTAAATTGGCGAGATTCACCCGAATTGTATCCCAAGGCTTGAGTCGATTTTTCCAGTGCTTGCTGAATCTGCTGATGCAATTGTTGCAGGTTACTTTGGCAGCGACTCGCATATCGTTTATCCAAGTCTTGAATATTCACCGTGAGATAGTCTAAAACCTGATTAAAGACTCGGTTCGCATCATCTGGATCAGAACAATCTGCTATTTCGGTCTGTACAACTTGAATCGTATCAATATTTTGTTTAAGACGTTGACAGGCTCTGAGATTTTCGGTTCTGCGACTATAATTTAAAATCACAAATGACCGTTTTTCTAGATCATTCAGAGCTTGTGCTGCTTTATCATATAACTGAGTATCGAGGCGTTGCCATTGATAACGCTGCGGATCAGGTCGTTTAATAAACAAAACCACATCCACTTCATTACCCAAGGTTTCTAACATCAGCGTTTCATCGCCTAACTTGGAGTCACCTAAACCCGGAACATCGACCAGCGCAATTTTGCCCACATCAGGATTTTGAAACGGGCAAACTATCTTAACTTCTTTCACTGCCAAGTGTTTGAACGTGGTTAAATGATTCTGTTGAGTACCATCGCGTTTCTGCATCACATAATCGGTAATTTCTTCCGCCTGAATTTTTAGCGATCGCGGATTTCCAGATCGAATCAATGATCGATACTGACTAAGATTCCGATGGTAGTCATCACACAGGCGTTTGTACATTTCTTCATTGCTTGCTCCGGCTACTCCTTGTTCGGGAAATACCTGGCTAGCAAACTCATCTAAGCTATACGGTTTTTCCGCCAAACCCAGTTCATCGTAATAGGGATAAATGACTTCATTTAAAAAAGATGATTCTGAATGCAGTGTGACTTCGACGTGAACAGAGGGAGTAGGTTTAGGTAAAACCATCTGCTCCTGAATACCATATAAACTAGAGCCAACGCCATTAAATTGAACCGTTTTCTCCTCTGAATTTTTGTTGGCTAAGGATTCCCCTTGATAATTTTTAATTGTGCTGCGAACCGCCGTGCAAGCGCCTCCCTCTAGTGCCGGGATTTCATTATCGGTGAGTCCACTTAAGGTTTTCAGTAATGTGCTTTTTCCCTGTCCCATTAATCCGACAACACCAATATTTAAAGTTGGACGTGAGAATCGTTTTTGCAGACTGTTCAGATGCTCGGATTCAACTTGAAGCTGTTGCAACAAATAGGAGAGATGAATGGTATTGAATTGCTCACGAATTTCACTCTCACCGAACGATACATCCAGCCGTTGGCGATACCGTTCTAATTCGCGCAGGGCGGTGGCAAGTTCTGCGAGATGGTTTTCTACCCGTTGTATTTCCTGGGCTAGAGGTTGGCGCTGTTCGATAATATGGTCAATCCGTTGCGCTCTTGTCTGGGGGGGTTGGCTGGTATTCATAAAACCAGAAACGTTATTGTTAAACCATTAGATTACTCCAAAGTCGGCGCTATTTGATTGTAGCGGAATGATATTGGAAATTTGCATTTTGGTATCGCCTTCACCCTTGATATACCGTAGGGTGGGCATTGCCCACCAGCATACCAGTCAGTAGTGGACTGACACAGCTAAAATTGTGGAATAGATTTGTTTTGTAGTGAGGGAACCTGAGCCCTCTCCAGCTATGCGTTAGAACACTCTTTGTGCTTACTACAAACAAAGCCCTATTTTAGGTGTGCCACGCCGCCATCGTGCGTTAGGCGGAATTCACTGAGGCAAACCAACCCGTTAATTTCCTATCCGCCGTAACCCACCAATCCATCATTTCCTGGGCGCAAGTCTTATTCTTCTGTTCTGGGCGCACGCCCTGCGCCCCTACGATTGATGTATTAACAATTAACTATAAATGTTGTATCGTTTTATTAATACATCAGCCCCAAATGATTAAGAATAAGCGAAACTACATAACATAGCACGAAAAGGATTGTCAATTATGAAATCGTCTGGGTTGGGTTTCCGCTGCTTGTTTGCTCTTCTACCTCTATGCCAAGCGATTCTCTGTGGTGTTGCGGCACTAATTGGCAATTCCGCCGCCCTAGCCCAATCCATCACCCCAGCCGTAGACGGTACGGGTACAACTGTTACGCAAAATGGTATCCAATATGATATTGACGGTGGCAGTGTTTCGGCAGATGGGAGTAATCTATTCCACAGTTTTGAGCAATTTGGCTTGGATGCGAACCAAATTGCCAATTTTCTCGCCAATCCCAACCTGGAAAATATTCTCAGTCGCGTCACGGGTGGAAATGCTTCGGTAATTAACGGATTGATTCAGGTGACTGGGGGAACTCCCAATTTATATTTAATGAATCCGGCGGGAATTATTTTTGGGGCTGATGCAAGCTTAAACGTTCCTGCTGATTTTACCGCCACAACCGCCACAGGGATGGGATTTGAGAATAACACTTGGTTTCATGCGAGTGGTGCGAATAACTATCAGACGTTGATTGGCACACCGAATCAATTTTCCTTTAACGTATCCCAGCCCGGAAGTATTGTTAATGCAGGTGAATTAGCGGTATCACCAGGAAAAAATTTAACGTTAATTGCTGGTAGTGTAATTAATACTGGAACACTCACAACACCAGGAGGAATGGTTACCATTGCAGCGGTTCCCGGTTCCAATTTAGTCAAGATATCTCAGCCAGGAAAATTACTATCTTTAGAAATTGAACAACCCACGAATGGTATGGGAGAACCCTTACCCGTTACACCTCTAGATTTACCTGAGTTGTTAACGGGTGAAGAGGAAACTGTTGAGACTGGACTTGATGTGACCCCATCGGGAGAGGTGGAATTAGCCGATACTGGAGTAACTTTACCAAAAGAGACAGGCGTTGCGATCGTTTCTGGCACAATTGATGTTTCTTCTGTAGAACCTGTAGGGGAACCCAGCTTTGCGCCTTCATCAGCAACTGGCGGTGAGATTAATGTTATTGGCAATAAAGTTGGTTTAATATCTGCCAATATAGACGCTTCTGGAATTAATGGTGGGGGTACTGTGCGGATTGGTGGAGGATATCAAGGGAAAGACTCTGTGCCAAATGCCTCTCGCACGTTTGTAAGTAGTGACTCAGTGATTCATGCAGATGCTTTAACAGAAGGTGATGGGGGTGAAGTTATTATTTGGGCAAATTCAAATACTCAAATTCACGGTCAGATTACTGTTCGTGGTGGACAAGTGTTGGGAAATGGAGGTTTTGTTGAAACCAGTGGTCTTGAATCTTTTGAAATCAGCACAACTCCAGATGTCAGTGCATCAGTGGGTATTGGTGGAGAGTGGTTAATTGACCCCTTTGATATTGAGATTGTTGATGGTAATGGCAATACTAATATTAGTCCTATAAATCCATTTGAATCTATAGGCAATAGCTCCCAAATTGGCGTAAACTTAATCGAAAATGCCCTAATAGGTGGTGCGAGTTTGGTTACTATTCAGACGGGCAATGGAGGCGTAGAATCTGGAACCATAACCCTAGATGCAGACCTCGATTTTAATGGGACGGGGCTTAATAATACATTAAGATTTAATGCACATGGCAGTATTTGGATCAATTCTGATATTACAGATAGTAATCCTGGTAATGATTCCCTGAACCTGGAGTTTAACACTGACTTTGACAATATCGGTGAAGATGGCAGGTTGTTTATCTTCGGTGTAAATATCGCAACGGGCGGCGGTAGCATCAATGGTAGAGGAATTGTTAGCGGCACATCAACCGCCCTATCTATAGAAGATAGCTCAATTAATTCAGGTGGAGGAAATATCACTCTCACTGGAACGGGTACGGGTTCTGGAACGAGTGGACTTTGGATATCTAATAGCAGCATTAATTCAGGCGGAGGCAACATTGTCCTGACTGGTACAGGAGGAGACTCTAATGCTAATAGCGGCGGTTATGGTATCTTTTTTCAAACTTTAGAAGGTGACACAATTAATTCAATGGCAGGTGATATTACCCTCCTGGGAACGGGGGGAAATAGCAGTTTTGTTAATGGTATTGGAGGTAACGGAATTTTTGTTGAAGGTGGCAACATTACTTCAACTAGCGGTGATATTAATTTAACTGGAACCGGGGGCAGTGGCGTTTCTGGTAACGCTGATGGCGTTTATAATATAAGTACTGATATCACGTCTACCAATGGTGATATCAGCTTAACTGCCGATGAGATTGGTTTTGAAATATTTTCTAATGAAATAAGTACTAGTGGTTCTCTATTGCTACAGCCCCTGACACCTAGTCTAGACATCAATGTAGGTGGAAGCACTTCTACATCATCTCTAGATTTGTCAACACAAAAGTTAGGAATTCTTCAAAACGGCTTTGCCTCGATTACTATCGGAAGAGCTGACAGTAGTGGTACAATTACCCTAGCGGATAACGTCACATTTAATGATCCTGTTACCTTGCGATCGCCTAACGGATCAATAAACGCTACAGGTGGCACTATAACTGGATCAGACGATGCCACGATTACGTTGTTATCTAGCGGAACCATTCGCACGGGAAATATCACAAATCCCGGTCGTTCCATTACCATAGGTACTCCCACACAACCCGCCGCTAGTATTGAAGCTGGAAGTATCAGAACTAACACGACAACCAATGGTGATAATGGTGGTTCTGTCAATTTGGAAGCTTCAGGGGATATTACTGCATCACAAATTTTGACGGTTTGGCAAGGTTCAACAACAGGTAATGGTGGTGATATCGCTGTCAAAGCGGGTGGTGATATTTCTATTAATGGTGATGTTCCATCATTTACTGATAATGGTAATGGGGGCAACATTACCTTGGAGGCAGGCGGCAATATTTACACTGATGATATACAGTCAATTGGTTCCCAAAGTAGCGGAACTATAAATCTCACCAGTGGTGGCACAATAGACACCACGTTTTTTGGTGGAACTCCTGGTCAAATACTCTCCTGTTCCGGTGTAGCAAATCAGTGTTCTGGTGGTAATAGTACAGGTGGCGATGTCACTCTTGAAGCCGCAACGAGTATTATTACCAATATCAATACCACAGGTTCTTTAGGTGGTGGGGATATTATTGTCACTAGCGATGAAATTGATATTGGTGCAAGCAGCAATGACGGAACTATTCGGCTTGAGCCTTTTACACCTGATCAAGATATTGTTATTGGTGGAGATAACAATGATACATCGGCATTAGATCTGACAGAAACAGAACTGAATCGACTAGGGGATGACTTTACCTCTATTACTATCGGTGGTGGTTCTGGCGATAACACCTTCATTTTCAACAGGAATGGAAGTTTCTTTAACCTGAATATTGACGGTAACGGTGGAAACAATACTCTGATTGGTAATACAATTAACCGTTGGAATATCACGGAAGATAATGCTGGTGATGCTACATTTATCGATGGCGACGCAATTAGTGGTAGAATCTCTTCATTTGGCAATATTCAAAACCTAATTGGCAGTAATGGAGATGATACGTTTAGCTTCACGAACAACGCGACTATTAGCGGCGCGATTGATGGCGGTGAGGGTATAGATACCCTAGATTACTCCAATAATCCCAATCCAGCTATCGTTAATCTAGCGGCTATTGGCGCAGAAAATATTGAAGCCGCGATTGGTAATGTAGGTAGCACCTTAATTGGCACTAACACAGATAATACTTGGAACATTACAGCTAATGATACAGGAACCGTTAATGGAACCTTTAGTTTCTCCGATTTTACGAATCTGAGTGGCGGTAGCGCCAACGATACCTTCCAATTGAACAATGGAGTAACATTCACCGGAACCATTAATGGGGGTGGGGGTGACAACACGATAATTGGTAGCAATACACCGAACACATGGAATCTGACTAACTCTAATGCTGGCAGCATTAATGGCAGTAACTTTACCGCTATTAACAACCTGACAGGGGGAAGTAATAATGATACGTTTCAATTCAATGATGGCGTAACTTTTACCGGAACAGTTGACGGTGGCGCGGGGATAGATACCTTAGACTACTCCGCCTATACCAGTCCCCTAACGGTGAACTTAGCCGCATTGGGTGGGGTAAATATTGAACAGATTGCAGGAACCGCCAACGCAACCAGTACGTTAATTGCTAATAACACAGCGAATACTTGGACGATTACGGATAGCAATAGTGGCACAATTAATGACAAACTTAATTTCAGCACCTTCTCGAATCTAAGAGGTGGCAATAATAACGACACATTCAGCTTCGATGATGGCGTAACTTTTACCGGAACAGTTGACGGTGGCGCTGGGATAGATACCTTAGACTACTCCGCCTATACCAGTCCCCTAACGGTGAACTTAGCCGCATTGGGTGGGGTAAATATTGAACAGATTGCAGGAACCGCCAACGCAACCAGTACGTTAATTGCTAATAACACCGCGAATAATTGGACGATTACCGGAAGCAATAGCGGTACAGTTAATGGACTTAACTTTAGTGAATTTTCTAACTTGACAGGGGGAACCTTAGATGATACCTTCCAATTCAATAACGCCGCGAATATCAGCAGCAACATTGATGGAGGTGCAGGAAATCTTACCCTAATCGGTGATGAACTTAATTTTACAGGTACTATCTCTGGAACTGGGAATTTAACCCTGCAACCGTTAACCCAAAGCCAAGGGATTCAAATCGGGGGTGTGGATAGTGGTAACAGCAGTATTTTAGATTTAACCGCACCGGAACTGAATTCCCTACAAAATACGTTTACCTCAATCACGATTGGGGGAACAACTAGCAGTGGTGCAATTACCCTAGCCGATGATATTACATTCCAAACCCCTGTCACATTGCAAGCACCTGTGGGTTCAGGTTCCATCAATACCACCGCAGGAACCATCACCGGAGAGGGGAATGCGACGATTACCGTGCTGGCAAATCAGGATATTATTACAGGTGATATTATTAATCGCGATCGCGCCCTCACTCTAACCAGCCGTAATGGTGCGATTACTACAGGCAATCTTACAGCAGGTGCGCTGACGCTGACAACCAATGGCGGCGATATTTCGGTCAGTAGTTCTAATCCTATCGCCTTGTCCGATTCAGGCGTCATTCAAACCCGTGGCGGAACCGTTACCCTCAATACAACTGATTTGGAAGGGGGTGGGGTTACCTTAAATACCAGTAACCCCACGGGAGAGGGGGGGAATATATACCTTAACGCAAAATCTGGCAGAGTGGCGATCGCAAATCTGAATAGTTCTGGATTGACGGGTGGCGATATTGTTGTTCAAGCGGAATTAGAAATAACCACAGGTGCAATTAATACCAGTGGAAGTTCTGGTGACGGTGGTAATGTGACCCTTGACCCTATCGGCGATATTCAGGTTACTTCGATTAACGCTCAAGGTGGCGATAATGGTACAGGGGGTAACGTTGATATTACCGCAGGTCAATACTTCCGCGCCACAGACACCTTTACCGACCAAAATGGAATAGACGCCAGTATTTCCACGGCTGGCGGTAACGGTGGGGGAGATATTACCATTCGCCATGGGGGTGACGCACTCACACCCTTTAAAGTCGGTGATGCAGAAATTAATGGTACGGCTGGAGTTCTCACCAGTGGAGACATTAGTATTATCCCGCTGCGTTCATTTCCTCTAACTCACCGAGAAGGAAATATTGCGATTATTCGCGGTGATATTCCCACCACTACCATTGATGAACCGCCGATAAATCCAGTTGATCTCACTCAACCGACTGAGAGTAATGAATCTGCCGAGGAAGATAGCATTTCAGACGAAAGTAGTCCAGTCGCTGTCTCATCAACAACCAACACAACCACCCCAACCGCTGAAGCTGAACTGACTCAACAAGAAGGCAATTTCACTAATGCGTATGAAAGCTATCTAGGGATTAGTAATACCCAAACGGCTACGCCTGAAGAAGTGCAAACGACGCTGAGTCAAATTGAACAACAAACGGGCATAAAACCTGCCTTAATTTACGCCTTCTTTAAACCCCAAACTCCCACGCCAGAAAAACCCAATCCTAAAGATAAAACCGAAATTATCTGGCAATTTAACCCGTCCAATCCTCAACGCCAACAACTGTCCAGTAACCCCAATCCTCAACCCAGTGACCAACTAGAACTTGTCCTAGTTACTGCCTCTGGAGACGTAATTCGCCGTCCTGTTCCCGGTGCAACCCGGGAAAAAGTGATGCAACAAGTGCGACAATTACGTCGCGCTGTCACTGATGTTCGCATTCCTCGCCCCTATAAACCGTCGGCACAACAACTCTATGATTGGTTAGTTTCTCCCATTGAAACGGAATTACAAGCCCAAGAAATTAATAATCTCAGCTTCGTTATGGATAGTGGCTTGCGTTCCCTCCCTATTGCTACACTCTATGACGGAAGCCAATTTATTATCGAGAACTATAGTGTCGGGTTAATGCCCAGTTTTAGCCTCACCGATACTCGTTATGTGGATATCCGAAATGCTGACATCTTAGCTATGGGCGCGTCTAAA
>NZ_JAVJQN010000196.1:0-51362 GCF_040218245.1 Coleofasciculus sp. E1-EBD-02
AAATTAGGTCTTTGTCACATCGTCACGTAGGGTGGGTTAGGCGGGGCTTAAATTCAGGCGATAATGATTAATTAACTAACCGCCGTAACCCAGCGATATGGGTTATGCGGGGCTTAAATTCAGGCGATAATGATTTATGAACTATCCGCCGTAACCCACGGAGTTGGGTGATGCGGGGCTTAAATTCAGGCGATAATTATTAATGCAGTATCCGCCGTAACCCACCGTTATGGGTTAGGCGGGGCTTAAATTCAGACGATAATGATTAATGAACTATCCGCCGTAACCCACCGATATGGGTTAGGCGGGGCTTAAATTCAGGCGATAATGATTAATGAACTATCCGCCGTAACCCACCGATAAGTTCATAACCTTTTGTAAAGGGCGCAAGTCTTTGCGCCCCTACGAACGGCATATATTATTTAAATAAACGCGACGTTTATGTCCAATTCTCCACTGATATAAACCCTACCTAATACGATTTTTTCCTGTAAATGGTCAAAGGTGGATAAGGTTATGGTTCAACGAATAGAAGCGATATTGGGTACAACCATTACAGAATATACCCCCAACGCCATTAAGTTCCAGGGTTTATCCCTAGAAACATTACAACAAATTATTGCCGAGGGATATACTCAACTATCGGCACATTTTAATGCCGCTCCCTCAGTTGGTTCATTTATCGAATTTGGACAACGATGTCAGCGAAATGGAGTGACAGCAAGCTTTGATGGAATAGCATTTCCCGATGAAGAAAGTCCTAATTTGGTCGTTGATGCGATAACGCTTATCGGCGTAAAAGACTTAGACTTTGCCGGAGGATTTGTGCGATTTGTTTGGGGGTGCGATGAAATTGAGATTAGTTCGCAAAAGTTGTATGCTTGGTGGGATTAGGAATAAATATTTATTAAATAATACATTTAAGAGCATTAATATTGGTGGGTTACGGCGGATAGTTTATTGAATAGTTATCGCTTCAGTTAAAATTCCGCCTAACCCACCCTACGTTTTTTTGATCAAAGTATTTCCTCATGGTCTCTTTTTTTGAGACAAAGGGTTTTTTATTCTGTGTGTCAATGTTGTAGTATTGCTACAACATTGAGAGAGGGGTTGGGGGTGAGGGCTGGCTGAGGCGATACACAGACAACGGGAACGGGAATACTGAGAAAAAATCCCCCAGTTGTCAGTAGTAGGTAACAGCAGTAATGGCTAAGCGATCGCTAAAAGCATCCACTATCGGTATCACCCAGGCAAAACAAGCCTTTGAACGTAAGGGATGGACCCAAGAATACCTCGCCGCCCAAGTGGGCTTGGAAACCCGCCACTCGGTTTGGAAGTTTTTTCGCGGGAAACCGATTGATCGAGCCTATTTTATTGACATCTGTTTTCAATTAGATCTGGATTGGCAAGATATAGCCGATTTTCCGCCAACCTCTGTACCCTCAACCCCAACACCAGAAAGCAATACGCCCAGCCAGATTGATGCTTGGGTGCAATTGATGCGATCGCAACTCCAGGATCACATCCAGGTTCAAGCGGGTATCCTGCAATCCTCCTTTGATGTCACCCAGCCTCTACTCCTGGATCACCTCTATACCCACGTCAAAATCTTACCCCACCTCACCCATCAGCGATGGCTTGAGGTGTCTGACTTACAGGGTTCTCAGCCCAAAGGATGCGATCGCGTTCGCTTAACTCAACTGAATCAACCCGCCATTCCCGGAATGGAAGCGGTGATGATGCATTCTAAACTAGCAATTCTCGGTAAACCGGGTGCAGGTAAAACCACGTTCTTACAATATCTTGCCCTTCAATGCAATGCAGGTCATTTTAAACCAGACTGTATTCCCGTCTTCATCTCCCTGAGACAATTTACCAAACAAGCCCGAACTACTGGTAATTTCAGTCTACTCAATTATCTGAGTACGAAGTGGAAAACTTTTGGCATTTCTCCAGAACAGATAGAACTCTTACTTCAACACGGGAAAGTCCTACTATTACTCGATGGTTTAGATGAAGTGCCCAAAGCCGATACCCCAGAACTCCTACAACAGATACAACTCTTTGCAGATGAGTATTACCAAAATCAGATTATTATTACCAGTCGCATCGCCGCTCAACAATACCACTTTCGCGGGTTTACCTATGTCGAGTTAGCCGATTTTGACGCCCATCAAATTGAAACCTTTGCCAAAAAATGGTTTACTGCCACCAACAAAAATTATCAGCCAGTCGGATTAGCCAAAGCCACTCAGTTTTTGGAACAATTACACCATCCCGAAAACCAACCGATTCGAGAACTCGTCGTTACGCCAATTTTACTTAGTTTAGTCTGTTCCGTATTTCAGGAACGGGCAACCTTTCCCAGCAAACGTGCCAAACTCTATCAGGCGGGATTAGATATTTTGTTAGTACGCTGGGATAAAGCCAGAGGAATTAAACGGGATCAAACCTATCGCAACTTACAGCTTCCTGATAAGATAAAACTCCTGAGTCAAATCGCGGCGACGATGTTTGCACAGGGGAACTATTTTTTTGAAAAAAGTGAAGTTCTGCCGATTATTTCCGACTATCTCCAGAACTTACCCAATGGGAGTCAGGATTTAGAAACCCTGTGGTTAACCAGTGAAGGCGTTCTCAAAGCCATTGAGTTACAGCATGGGTTACTCGTGGAACGGGCGCGAGATATTTATTCTTTTTCTCATCTCACGTTTCAAGAATATCTAACCGCCCGAAAAATTGTCGCAACTCAAAGCACAGAGGCACTGCAACAGTTAGCTACTCACATTACTGATCCCCAATGGAAGGAAGTATTTTTGCTCACTGTGAGTCTTTTACCCACGGCAGATCTATTACTGCGGCTAATCAAGGAGGAAATTGATCAGTTAGTCAAGGATGATCTGCAAATGAAGACTTTTATTGACACCATTTATCAGAAAGTGAATCAGCTAAAATTGGATTGCCAACCTGCTGCATTACGAGCCTTTTACTGGACATTATTTCAGGATCGGGATTTAAACTTAGCGGTGTCTATTGATGCCAAACTAGCCCAGGAATTACCCAACGATTTAGCCTTAGATTTAACCCTAGCGCGGGCATTGGATTTAACTGAGATACTAATCAAGAAGCCTACTATGAAACAGATTCTTAACCTAGAATTTGCCTTAGATTTTGAGCGAACCTTTCAGTTGGACAAAGCATTTCAGCAGTCTCTCCAGCAAATTAAAGCCCAACTTCCTGATCCCGCCCAAGGAAAAGAAGGGTTACAAGCTTGGTGGCAAGTTAACGGTGAAGCTTGGCTGCAACAGTTTCGTGCTAGTATTATCGAATATCGCGCTATTGGACAAGATTGGCAGTTTAGTCAAGACCAATGGCAACGATTACAGCAATATTATCAGGCAAATCAGTTTCTCGTTGATTGTCTCAATAGTGAGGGTCAAGTGAGTGCTGAGGTGAGGGCTGAAATCGAAAATAATGTGTTGATTGTTGATGAGAGAAGTTTTGACCCTTCACTCCCTTCGAGGGCATGGCGCGTGAATTTGTAGGGGCGGGTTTAGGAAATTACGTTTCGCTATTGATGATAATGTTTATTCAAAACCCACCCTGATTATCTGGGGGGTTTACTGATGAATCACCACTGGCGTTCCCACAGACGCCCAATTATATAACCACTCGGCGTGATCAACTGCTACATTTACACAACCATGACTCATACGAGTACCAAAGTTATGGTGCCAATACGCCCCATGAATCGCATAACCACCTTGGTAATACATGGTATACGGCACATTAGAGATATCATAACCCGGACCCCGCATGCGATCGCGGCGCAGCTTGGTTTGAATGTTAAAGACACCTGTACGGGTAGGTGTAGCCTGTTTGCCGGTGGAGACAATCACCGCATAGACTTGTTCCCCTCCTTCCCAAGCAATTAACCGTTGATTGCTGAGATTAATTTCAATCCAGCGCTGATTCGTATTTTGCAGCGCCGCCATTTTGCTGGCAATCTGTTCAGTGTGGGGTGTAGGATGGGCGATGGGTGTCTCAAACCCAAACACGGTTGTAGCTAAGGCGACGCCGACTAGGAAAGTTGCAAAACGGCGCCCCCAATGGGCAAATTTGATGCTTTTCATGGAAACTGGGGAGATGGCACAATGATCCTCTTATTTCTATTTTATGGATCACCACTGAATTGGGATCGAAGTTTTTGCGCCCGTTGGGTAATTTCGTGCCAATCTCCAGAGGCGATGAGGGCTTTGGGGAACAAATCTCCCGCCAAACCGACCGCGATCGCACCGGCTGTGATAAAGTCTTTAGCATTGGCGAAGGTGACACCGCCTGTAGGAATCAGGGGAATATGACCCAGAGGTCCTTGTAAGGCTTTAATATAACTGACACCGCCCACTGCCTGAATCGGAAACACCTTAACGCAACTAGCCCCCGCATCCCAAGCGGTCATAATTTCGCTAGGAGAAAGTGCGCCAGGAATAATAGGAACTCCCGCATTAACAGCCGTATTAATTAGAGTTGTATCAGTATGAGGGGTAAATAGAAACTCAGCCCCCGCTTCAATAGCCTGTTTTACCTGTTCCAAGTTTAGTAATGTTCCTGTACCAATCGTACAGTCTGGTAACGCTTGACGCAGATGACGAATTAAATCAGCAGCCGCGTCTGTATTCCAGGTAATCTCAATTAATTGGATTCCCCCTTTCGCTACCGCCTGCGCCATTTGACGTCCTACAGATTGGTCAAACGCCCGAATCACGGCAATAGTACGATACTCTTGCAGAAGAGTCAACCAAGATTGATTTGATATACTCACAACGTTATACTTACTGATGTCATTTAGCTTAAATCAAATGTCACGCTCCTTAAGCAACTTAGACGCCAAGAAATAAATTTCTGGAACCCAAGCTCAAGTAAGCTAAAGCTTACTAAGTAAATATTACAACCCGTTTTAACGGGTTTTAGCTTTTAGCCCGAACTTTAGTTCAGGGCTTTAGTTCTTAGACGCTAAGTAAATATTACAACCCGTTTTAACGGGTTTTAGCTTTTAGCCCGAACTTTAGTTCAGGGCTTTAGCTTATTTACCCACATTCCGGCTCGGTTGAATGCGATAAATCCTGCTCAGTTTGTCCTCAGGGATTGTGAGCTATTTTATAGGCTAAAGCCCTTACTACAAACTACAAACTTTGCAGCCATTGCTTAAACTGTTGCTTAACCTGTTGTTCCCGTTGAGCAACGGTTGCACCCGCTTCACCCATCTTATTCTCAACCTCAGCTTGCTTGTGTTCTACAACAGTAGGTTCTACCGTTTGAGATTGTGCTTTTAATTGGTTGTACCAAGCGGCAAAATTCTCTAAGCGCTGCTTCAACCGCCCATAGCGACTGCGCTCAATTTCAGTCCCCTTGCTATCAGGGTTGACCTCGTGGCTATTCATACTAGCATAGTGATGCCGCAAATCCGTATAAGCTTGGCGCAAATAGGGAAACAGGCGATTTTTAAGCGCTTTGGAGACGGCGATAACCATAGATTTAGAACGAAGCCCAGGGGTTTTTGGCGTGGCTTCCCCCTTTTCGTTCTCTAATTTATCTACCCTTGCCAAAATCTCCGAGAAATTCTCTTGCACAATCCCGCGAATTTCACCCGTTCCATCTTTCACTTCAGCAAAACTTTTCGAGAACGCCTCTTGAACAATTTCTTGAATTCGTTCTGCCCGTTCCCTTTCTAGAGATTTAGCTTTCTGAAAATCAGTGGTGATGCGTTCTTTAGTAGCTTCAGACATAGTTATTCCTCATCGCTTTGATTAATTCGGTTTCGATACTTCTGCTAAAAAGCTTGTTCGACTCCCAAGTTAATCTTGGCAAATTTATCCGTAACTTTCCGGTGTGGTTTACCCCCAGTTTTGGCGTGTTAATTCGACAAATTGTAGGAATACTACGACATTAAGTACGGATATCCGACGATTGAGCTTATTTCATCGACTATCCAATTGAGGCGGATTCCTGTTCCCCCCTTAAAAAGGGGGGCTAGGGGGGATCTCCCGATGTTCAATACACGCTTCCCAGTCGTATTGTGCATTTTCCCAACCTACTTGACTCTCTTGAAAGCAGGGAACAGGGAATAAAGGCAGAAGTCAAGGATATATTATTTTACCCTTGGCTTTTGGCTTGATTCTTCGCCACGGATAATTTTTTATTTAATAGAAAAACAATAATTTGACAATAAGGTTCATATTCAAATTTTTCATTCACATTGTCAAATTTAGCAATTTCCTTACTTAAAATACCAACAGTCCAAGACTTAGACGGATATTTTTTACGCAAGCCCTCAATCACAACATCCATAGCCGCTTTGCGATTTCTAGTCAAGGTTTCTAAATTGAGATTCAGAACCTCGTTTAATTCGTTATTAATCGTTTCATCATCAGAGTAGATTTGACCACTACTGCGGTATTTGATGAAGTCCTCACAGTTCTTACTCGCGTCAGCCGGATTAATGGTAATTTCTGTTTCAGCCTTTCTCGTATCACAGTGTTGTAAACGTTGAGGTTGACCTTGATTACCTTGACAAGCACCGAGCAAGTTTTTGTAATCTAATTGTAAATCTGGATAAATACTCTGGGGTTGCCAATGCTCAATCTTCATAGTATCGTGAGCTATACGTTGCATACAATAACAACAAATATATCCTTGCTCAGTCAGCAATGATTGGCGTAAATCATCTTTTTGCGAATAGTTATCATAATCAGCGTAATGCTGTGAACGGTGTTCTACTAATGAGCGGGGTTCGTTTCCTTTGACAATATGCTTCACGTTATTCGGTTAAAAAACTAATCAGCGTTTGACCCCGAACAACTTCCGGGTCATTTTCTCCTAGTAATTCAGCAAGTTCTTGCAGTTTTATTTTAGCCTCCTCTATTTTATCTTCATCGATCAAAGCAAAACAAGCATTGATTCTATCCTGCACTTGATTGGGGCGTTCTTTTACCCCCATCAACTCATATAAAATTGAATTGCTATCTCTACCATAGGTATGAGGCGTTACTTCAACAAGCTGATAGTCTTCTAAAATAAATACATTTTCTCGCTTCACATTACTCAGAACTTGAGGCGAGTGAGTTGTCACAATAAACTGACAATTCGGAAAAGTACGGGTCAGGCTGGGAATTACAATTCTTTGCCATTGGGGATGCAAATGTAAATCGATTTCGTCAATTAAAACAATACCTTTGCCTTCCAACGCATTAACTCCTAAGCCAGGATTAGCAATTGCCAATCGCCGCGCCAAGTCAGTCACCAACATTAACAGCATCTTTTCTCCATCTGAGAGTTGCTCTAACTTGAAGTCTTGATTATTTTTGGTGATTATAAAGAAAAATTGGGCAGGGCGACGAGACAAATTAAGGGTTCCCTTGGATTTTGATCTAACTACCCGCAGGTTATGAAAATAGCTATCAGTAAACCCTTCAAAAAATATTTTTATTGCTTTTCTAATTACCTCTAAATTTGGATTCCTATATGCATTATCTTGACGAACGCGAATTTCATTCTCGTAATCTTCTTCTTGTTTGAACCATATCAAAAAATCTTGAAAGTTATTTATTCCTGAATTAAATGCTCCCTGGTAAGCATTCAATTGCTTAATAATATGTAGATCATTGGTATCCTGCTCATTCATCAATTCAGCATTGAGGAACATACGATGAGTTCTGTAATATACTAATAATGGCAAATTACTATATAGTAGATTAGACTTTATTTTTTTATTTAATTTATCAATATAGCTATTTAGTTCTTGTTCTTTTTGTTGTTTTTCAATATCGTCAATGGTTATATGGTAAATGTTTTCTGTTATACTCCAGGATATAGAATCATCCTTTTTCGTTGAGAACAAAACCGATACATTTACAGGAAGTGCTTGTAATTGCTCATTAACCTTAATGTCATTTAAGGTAAAAATCTTTTTTACCTCTTTCTCGAAGATTCCAGGCTGACCTTCACCAAGAATACTGTACTCTTCACCATATTCAATATTGATTATTTTTTCTTTTATTAAATTTAAAAAAATAGCGATGCAATCCAAAGCAGATGTTTTACCTGAACCATTAACTCCAATTAATATAGCTGTATTGTCAGGTGGGAACTTAAAATGTATCTCTTGAAAACATCTAAAATTTTGAATATGTAATTTATCAATATGCATAAATAGCCCAACCTGAAAAATTTATATAAATTAGTTTACTTGAAAACCTTGGCAAATTCAAGCTAACTCAGCCATTAGCCCTCTACAAAATCTCAGCCATTTGCCTAGCCATCCTATAGCATTAATCCAGTAATCACAGTTAACGGCTACAAGACGCAATCAGTCAATTGTAGGGGCGGGTTTAGCCACTAATTTAGCTTGTCACAGATAACTGAGCAACAAAACCCGCCCTTATGCTTAAATCTGGATAAGAGTTCTAGTCCATTTTAATGGACTTAAGCTATTAGCCCGGAGTTTGAACTCCGGGCGGGCGTGTCACCTTAGCCTTATCCAGAATCCTCTTTCTCCAGCAAAGCCAATAAATTCAATTCCTTATTCGCTACATACATCACCGGATTCTTCTGCTTAATCACTTTCCCCTCTTGCACCGCTCGTTTTAACCAATCCTCCATCTGTCCTTTTCGTATATCCAACGATTCAGCCAGAGATTTCGCATCTTGAGGTTGCTCTAATTGGTTAAGTATAAAGGGTAAAACCGCTTCATAAATATCTTTGGCGGGTAAATTAATGTAAATCGTTTTATCTCCGCCTAAATCATCTCCGGCTGAAGATTTTTCCGACTCGATTCCTCCTCCATCAGCTTGGCTTTCTTCAACCTCAGCTATAGCCGCATCTAAAAGTGTACGTAATGGCTTATTCCAAGGGGCTTCAGGAAAAACAATCCCTCCCTTTTCCAGCAATTTATGATTTCCTTCAGGTACAGTTCCCTGCATTCGCACAAAAACCGGGACATCTTTTACCTTT
Organism: Coleofasciculus sp. E1-EBD-02; assembly: GCF_040218245.1. Classification (NCBI taxonomy): domain Bacteria; kingdom Bacillati; phylum Cyanobacteriota; class Cyanophyceae; order Coleofasciculales; family Coleofasciculaceae; genus Coleofasciculus; species Coleofasciculus sp. E1-EBD-02. The sequence goes on from NZ_JAVJQN010000196.1 coordinate 9,011, forward strand.
CTCAACACCTCAGTCGCCCCCGCCCAGGTTCCACCTTTACCAACAGCAGAACTAATCACTAACGCATAATCAGCTAACGCATAAATATACTTGTTTCGCCCCATAGCATTACCCGCACTGAAACTAGAATCGGGGTCATACGCAGACACTAATGTCAGTCTACCTTCTTTAATTCCCGCACGATACTTACTCGCCACAGCCGCTTTCGTCAAACTATCCGCAAGTACACCCACAGCATTCCCACCTGCTGCTAATATACCTAACATTGACGCTTGATCTACCCCACGCGCCCCACCAGAAATCACATTAATTCCCTGTTCCGCACAGGTTTGGACAACTCTTTCGGTATAATTAAGTCCGTCTTGATCAACATCACGAGAACCAACGATAGCCAACCCACCTTGAGCAAGCAATTCTCTATTACCAATTCCATAGAGAATCGCGGGTGCATTATGTTTCAATCTCTGCTTCAAACATTGAGGATAGCCTGCGTCACCTCGTCCCACTATCCATAACCCCTGATTCGTCCACTTTTCCACCGCTAAACTTAGCATGACACCGCGCTCAAGTAACGCGACTAACCGATGAGAATCAAGCTTGTCAATAGTAATTTGAGATAAGCGATTTTTCAGGGTTGGCTCAAGCAAATCCGCTGGATTCAGGTTATCTTCCAGCAACCAACTCGCTACCGTATTATACTCGCTCAGGGTTAAGGGTTTGGGTTCAGTTTGGCGATTTTGTCCAAAGCTGGCACACAATAATAAAATGGCTTGAGTATTGGGTGACAGCAGATGGTAATCCATAATCTTCTAATTTGTCTACGTTAACGAATTAAGTGCCAATGCTAACGGAAAAACTGAACCACTTCCAGCCTGACGTAACAGTGCAGCAATAACCGTGAATGTCCAACGTGAATCTACCATATCATCAATTAAGAATACTGCACCCTTCATACCTTGCCAAGGACTCACGTCAAAGACACCATCGAGGTTATGCGCTTGTTGGTAACTATTCCCCATCTGTTTTTGTGGCTGAGTATGGCGAACTTTCTGCACAATTGGCTGAAAGGGTAATTGTAATTGATTGGCGAGTCGTTGGGCAAAATTGGGGACAAGTTGGGGATGATGTAAGGAAGGGACACAAGTTACCCAAGTAGGAAAAGGTTGGGGGTGCCAACGTTGAATCATCTCAAATGCACCCTGCACCAAGGCGTCATCAAAATCATGATTATGGTATTTACCTTGTTTAACTAATTCTCCCCAACCTGCATCCCCCCAAAGTGATAATGCTCGTCCTGGTTCAGCGCGTAAATTGTCGCGAATTTTCCCAGAAAAGCCATAACTAGGGAGCGCTTTAGATGCCCATTGTTTACGAGGTTCGATAATTTGGTCACTACGACGGAGATACTGAATTGCTTGATTAACTCGGTCTAGGGAATAGGTCTCGGGTAATAACGGTCTACCCAAGCATACCGCACATTTTCCGCAAGGCGTTGGCTGCGGATCATCTAATTCTCTGGCGAGAAATGTCATCAAGCATTCTCGACTGTTCATATAGTCAAACATGCGAGTTTGTTCTTGGCGGCGAATTTGGGTTAACCGTTCAATTTTATCTGTATCCGGTTGATAAAATACGGGCGTCGCATACCATTTAGAGCCTTGCTTGGTTACGGGTGCAGGAGACTCCAGGGATAACAATTTTAACACCTTCTGAATTTGCCCATTAGAAAGATTGAGATGCTGCTCGATTTGGGGAACCGACAATCCATCTTCGGCTTGTTCTAAGGCATTTAAAACATCCTGAACATGAGCCTCTGGCGGAAAGGCAGTTTGAATAAAATAATCAGTAATTTCCTGATCTTCATCCCCACTGAGCAGAATCCCATAAGCTTGCTCTACCGCTCTCCCGGCTCGTCCGACTTGTTGGTAATAATGAACAACAGAACCCGGACGCTGGTAGTGGATGACAAATCCTAAATCCGGCTTATCAAACCCCATTCCTAAAGCGGTTGTAGCGACTAAAGCTTTAATTTGATTGTTAATTAGTTGGTCTTCTAAGGTTAAACGCTGTTCATGGGTTAGAGCCGCATGGTAGGCTTGAGCATGAATTCCTTGCTGATTTAACCAATTGGCAACTCGTTCCGTATCTTTGATAGTTAATGCGTAAATAATCCCACTTCCGGGTAAATTTGGCAGCTGTTCAGCTAACCACGCCATGCGGGCGGCGGGACTCGGTAATTTAATGGTTTGTAATTGTAAGCTTTTTCGGGTTAGAGTACCTCTGGATATGAGCAAATTAGCACCCAGTTGAGTAATAATATCGTTAACAACGCGGTTATTTGCCGTGGCGGTTGTGGCGAGGGCGGGAATGGTTTGAGGAAGCGCTTGCAAAACCCGGACAATGCGCCGATAGTCGGGGCGAAAATCATGTCCCCAGTCGGAGATACAATGGGCTTCATCGACAACAAATAAGCCAATTCGTTGAGAGATGGGTAACAGAATGGTTTGGCGAAAGTCTTCATTGGCGAGTCGTTCGGGAGAAATGAGCAGAATATCAATGATTCCTGCTTGTAATTGAGTGTTAATCTGTTCCCAGTCTTCGGGATTACTGGAGTTAATCGTGGCGGCGTTAATATTAATCCGTTCAGCAGCGACAATTTGATTTCGCATTAAAGCCAGGAGGGGTGAAATGAGGAGAGTCGGACCTGCATGATTATCACGCAGCAAGCGAGTGGCGAGAAAGTAGACAATGCTTTTCCCCCAGCCTGTGCGTTGTACAACCAGAAGCCGCGATCGCGCTAAAATTATGCTAGCGATGGCTTCCCATTGTCCATCCCTGAATTGAGCGGTTGGGTTGTTAAGAGCTTGGCGCAGCAGCGATAGTGCTTGGGCTTTCAGTTGGGTTGTCATATCGATACGCCGTGTTGAGTGAAGTTAAGGGTTTTCTGAAGTAATGTTATTGGTAAAACCCGCCTCGACTGTCCTTAAATTCTAGCTATTCTAGCATCAAGCGCCAAGAACTCAAGTTCTTGGCTTATAGCGCAAGTCATCTTTAGATGACTATAATTATGTTCCAGCAGTAAGCTAGATTATTTTGGTTTTTAGTTATTTTGTTAAAGTAAGCGCTGGATCAAGTCTAATGATTTTAACGTTAATTTGCCCTAAACAATAAAACAATAGCATATTTCTATTAATTAGCTAAGTAGGGGACAATATTTTATTGCCTCCCCACCTAAAATCGGATCATTTATACAGTTATTTTACCCGCATACTGAGTTTATCCAGAAACTGGATTACCACTCTTTCAAGCGGTCTATTTTGAATCCTTTGAATAAATTTACTTAGTGGATTTACTCCAATAACATAATTCCCAACTTGAATCCCCAGAGGTGCTAAATGTTTACCTGATAGTTCTTGATGCAGTAAGGGAAACTTGCCCTGCTTCAAATACTCGATCAGCCACAGCACATCACTATTTATTCTCTGTTCCTCATCTTTAAATCTGTCCTGCTCACTTCCAGCAATTGTATCCCTGTCAAATGAAATAATGCCTGTCAAGTTAAACAGTGGGCTTTTGCTGATGTAGCATAACGTTTGTTTCCTGGTGGGAATTACACCCAGGTTTATTGAATCCAGGAAACGGGCAATGAACGCCAAAGGTTGAGGGATGGCACTTTGCGTATCACTAATATCAGGTGCGAGGAGTAAAGAGGGTTGATTTTTGATAGACTGTTGTAAGTCAGGACTATCCATAAAACTCTGTTCAATTTGGCGAATCTGACCGTCCGCGTTTGAATTGCACTGCTTTAAAATATCTCGCCATCTGTCGCCACTTAAAAGTTCTAAAAGGGCGATGTACTTGCATCCCAAACTGTGACCTATCCAAAAATAATTGTCCAGATTTTGATAAACTTCAGTTGGGTAGTTGAGTCTCTTAGCAATTTGGGAAATTTCCTGGGACAGAACTTTCTGTTCTTCTAACAAACTAATTGAAACAGACCAATGGCGAAAGGTAAACCGGAAGGGGAGAGCAATGATGGTATAACCTTGATCAAATAACGCTTTTAACAAATAGCGATAAAAAACTGTCGGGAAACTGCCAAAGAAAGCACCGCCGATAAATTGAATAACACCTTTGGGATTTGGGTGAATAGCCACCCAGCTAAAGGAAAGGGGCTGAAACTTAAATGTCTCGTTCATCATTAATTAATTGTGCTGTGGGACAAAGACAAAGAAAACAGAAATGTCTCTCCTTCTAACCGCTGTGGCTAAATTGACGCTTGAGAGGGAGAAATAATTTTTGAGTGTGATAGTAGAGATATAGCAGGCTACGTCTCTACTATCTTTTGGTTCAAGAGTTAGGTTGACATAGACTCAATGCCAGGTTAACTTGTGATGAATTAACGGTTTGTAGCCTGAGTTTCTAACTCACTAATCCGTTCCACCATTGTGCTTAAAACCTGTTGCAAGCTATCGGTTGTTTCGGAAATTACTCCATTGCCGAGATTCGGGGGAGTAAGATTAACCCGATCAGGATTTTCTCGGATAATTTCGGCTAAACCAGGGTCAAGATCAATGATTTCAGGGGGAATTTGCCGTATCGGAGAAATTGGGAATTGAAACTGAAACTGAGTTAGTTTGACTTTAGAACCGCCTGTAGCTGTGGGCAGCGCATAAGCAAGTTGGTCAAAGTCTACGTTGTCTGTGGGAAAGTTTTGCGGCAAGAATGTTCCCCGTTGCTGAGGGGTCAGCAACAAGTCAAAGGAGTTAGAACCAAAGAGATTGGCTAGGGAAAGTGTTACAAATCCACGTATTTCAGTATCTGCACTGGTAACAACCCGTCGGTCGGTGACATCAGGTTGTAAGAGAAATAACCCCGTATCTCGTGGAGGAATGGATATCACATAGGTTTGAGTAGTTGGGGTCGAAAAGGGAATTAATGGCTGATTGGAACCCGCGACATCAAAAAATGCCAGTAGCGGTTGGCTGTTTAGGTTGGGAGACTGAGCGGTGAAATTGACTCGCAGTCGGACAGGAGTACTGCTATTGAGATTAGAGATCGTCAAAAAGTAACCCTGGATAATAGTCCGACCTGCGCCTAAAATGTCAGCATTTTGCTGTACCAGGGGTTTAACCAAAAGCTCGAATGTAGAAACAACTGTGGATACAGCCATTCGCTTGAAACTCCTTTAATAGAACATCAGAATTGAGTACCGCTTCCGAGAAATTCAAATTGCTTTGTCAGTAAGGTATGACTGATCAATTGATTTCCGCCGCGCTGTACTTAGTGATTAACCGGGTTGTTCCTCGGTTATTACTAGAAACGAGGATTAAGGGGAGACTATTCCAGATTGATACAAAACTTTACATTAGGAGTTGAAGTGGCTACACAAACAAAGAGGAGGCGATTGAAATCGCAGCTACACAAACAAAGTCCGCCTGCGCGGACTAAATTATAACGGGGATAGCTAACCCGGATTTAGCGTAAGTTCTGATAAGTTATGACTTATGGCGGATGATTTCTCTAACAGGAAGCCGCTAGAGTCCTCTAGAGACGACTGGATAAGCGTTTGAATCCTAACTCTAAAATCTGAAATGGCAACCATTGAGGAACTCAAAACCCAAATTAGCAGCGCCCAAGATTTGCAATCAGTGGTGAAGACAATGAAAGCGTTGGCGGCTGTGAGTATTCGTCAGTATGAAAAAGCCGTAGAGTCTCTGGTTGAGTACAATCGCACTGTAGAAATGGGGTTACAGATTCTCCTCAAACAGCGTCATTTTGCCGAATCCTTCACGATACCCCGATCGCTCCTGAATCTGAGTGAAGCCCAATCGCCGTCACAGAGTATGATTGCGATTATTTTTGGGTCGGATCAAGGGTTATGTGGTCAGTTTAATCAGCAAATTGCCCATCATGCGATCGCACACCTGAATCAGCAAGATGTGTCATCGGATCAGTTAGCGATCGCAGGCGTTGGGGCGCGAGTTATTCCCTCCCTGGAAACCGCTGGATATGGGGTAACTGAGGCATTTCCCGTACCGCGATCGGCATCAGATATTACGCCTCAAGTCCAAGAGATCGTGCTAACGATTGAACAATGGCGAGAGGAACGGCAATGCGATCGCATCCTCTTATTTTATAATCACCCGTTATCAGGGGCGTCCTACGAATCGCGCCACCTCCAGCTTTTGCCCCTCGATCCCGAATGGTTGCGCCAGTTAGAAGCCAGAGAATGGGCGACATCCATGGTGCCGAGTTATACCATGAACTGGCAGCAATTATTTTCAGCCTTAATCCGCCAATATCTGTTTGTGTCTCTTTATCAGGCGTTTGCTGCTTCTCTGGCTAGTGAAAATGCCAGTCGTCTCTCCTCAATGCAATCCGCCCAAAAGAATATTGATGAACGACTTTCTGATTTAAATTCCCAATATCGTCGCCAGCGTCAAAGTTCAATTACGGCGGAACTTCTAGATGTGGTGGCAGGTTTTGAAGCACTAACGTAACCATAACTAGGTGGGAAACAGTATTAAAGAGTGGATAAGCTTCACCCGATTGGGGGAACGGAATGGGGGAAGTTAGGTGCTGTTAGATCATGCTACCAATGAGAAAGTTGAGTTTTCTACATTAGCTGATCATCTCTAGGTAATATGACTTATTTTTTAGGTAAAATCAGCCAAAATTTAGCTAAATTTCAAAAAATACAGCCAGCTTATTCTGCTTTACCAGGATGGTTACTCATTTCTCTAGTGGGACTCAGTGCTTGCGGACAACCTGCCAATCAGAGTGACGTTTCAACTCCAATCTCCCCACCTGAATCTGACTTCTCCGAAACCGAGTTATCCCAACCTGAATCCTCGACACCCAGTTCAGCAGAAACTCAATCCCCAGACAGGACGGAATCTCGTGTCCAACGTCGAGTTAAAGTCTTTTTTCCGATCGCGCGATCGCAAGATCCCACCAACGTCAAATCCGTTTGGCGAACCACATCTAGTCAAGGAGTTGCCCAATTTGCGATCGCCCAACTTCTCGCTGGTCCTACCTCCTCAGAGAAACAGCAGGGACTTGTTACCGTTCCCTCTCTAACTGGAGCGTCTAATTGTGGTCAAGACTTTACAATTTCGCTCAATAATGGCGTGGCTCAATTGCAATTTTGCCGAAACATGATTCACGACGGTATTGCAGATTCAGTGCGAACTACAACTGCTATTGAGAAAACGCTTAAACAATTTTCTACGGTTAATCAGGTAATAATACTTAACCGAAATGGAAACTGTTTGGGTGATGAAAGTGGGGAGAACCTTTGTCTAGGAAAAGGCTCGAATCCAGTGAAGCTAACTCCCCTCTCTCAAATTGCGATTAATGGTTTTGGTCCCGTAAATATAGGCATGACTGTTGATCAGGCATCACAAGCGGCAGGATTTGATTTAATTCCTGTTAGCTCAAACCCTAATCCGGTTTGTAGTTACTATAAGCCCACTCAACTATCCGAAGGACTTAATGCTAATTTTATGGTCAGGAACGGACGTATTGCCCGAATTGATATTAAAGATTCTCGCCCGACAACAGTCAGTGGAGCAAGGGTTGGCGATACAGAAAACCAGGTTAAATCTCTTTATGGGGAACGGCTTCAAGTGAATCCCTTACCCAATTCTGAACAGGGTCATTTCCTGACGTTTGTTCCCCAAAGCCAAAGAGACCAAAATTTACGCATTAAGTTTGCCACAGATGGAACTAAAGTGACTCAAATTATTATCGGGAAACGTCCCGAAGTCGATTATATCGAAGGCTGTCTGGATATCGTCCCTGGTGGAGTCTAATTAAGTTTTAATTAATGATGAAAAAAATTAGCGCAATTGCCCTAATAATGGCTTTGGGGATACTCGGTAACTGTAAATTAGGTGTTACTCAAGCTGCCTTATCCAGTCAACGTCGTTCGTTTAAACAATGGTGTCTTCAACAAGAGAGTTTGTCCGATGAAGCGAAAAAAACAGTGGCGGTACTGTTAAACAAGGCAGGCACAAATAATTGTGAACAAGCCGATCATAATCTGTCAAGCCGCACTCAGCTTAACCTCAGAATCCAAAACATAACGGATATACGCCCTCTTTCTGGATTAACGAATCTGAGAACGCTTTACCTCGGCTCTAACTTGATCTCAGATGTCAGTCCTTTAGTCGAACTCACGAATCTGAAGAAGGTTGACCTTAGCCATAACCAAATAACAAATGTTAACCCTCTGTCTGGACTAACTAATCTAGAATGGCTTGACCTTAGTCGTAACCAAATAACAAATGTTAACCCTCTGTCTGAACTAACTAATCTAGAATGGCTTGACCTTGGTCATAACCAAATAACAAATATCAGCCCTCTGTCTGGACTAACTAATCTAGAATTTCTTAACCTTAGCCATAACCAAATTACCAATTTTCGGATTATTTCTGCGCTAATTAACTTGAAAGATATTGCTCTCAACAGCAACCAAATTACAGATATTTACCCTTTAGCTGAATTAACGAATCTGAAGCGGATTTCCCTCAATAATAATCAAATCACGACTGTTCGTCCTTTAGTCCAACTAACAAATCTGGAGTCGCTTTACATTGGTAATAACCAAATCACAGATATTCGCCCTCTTTCTCAACTCACTAATCTGAGGCAGCTTGCCCTCAATCATAACCAAATCACGGATATTCGTCCTCTTTCTCAACTCACTAATTTGACGGGTCTTGCCCTCAGTCATAACCAAATCACAGATATTCGTCCTCTTTCTCAACTCACTAATCTGGAGTGGATTCATCTCAACTATAACCAGATAACCAATATCACCCCTTTAGTTAACCTTAACAACCTAACTGGACTTGATCTTCACTCCAACCAAGTTACTAATGTTAGTCCTTTAGTTCAACTCAAAAACCTAAATTGGATTGACCTCAGATTTAACCAAATCACCGATATTAGCTCTCTTTCTGGATTAACGAATCTGATGAGGCTTTACCTTGAAGGCAATCCGATTACACCACCGACTTGTCCATCCACTTACTCATATATTTGCTTTTGGGGAAATAGTGATGAGGAGTAAACTTGTCCTGCACCTTGTTTGATGACTCTCATGCAAGGCTTAATCACTGTTATCATTTCTCACTCTACCATCTGGCATGATAGTATTGCAGAAATTCACTTCGGTTAAATTGGCATTTCGCAGGTTAGTATCTCGTAAATTTGCATAGCTTAAATCGGCATAAGACAAGTCAGCCTTTTCTAAATTGGCATGACATAGTTGGGCATCAGTCAAATCAGCACCATTGAGGTTGGCACTAGCTAAATTCGCATAACTAAAGTTAGCTGATGTCAATTCTTCATCACTTAAATCGATACCCTTCAAGTTGGCATGACTAAAGTTAACTTCACTGAGTCCCCCAATAACGCTGAGGCGGAAATTATTTGGAAAATGACTGATGTAATAACTTAAATCAAAACCACTCAAATCAGCCCCAGACTCAATCAGTATTGCTCCCTTTTGAGTCAGGTCAACGTCAACTACAGCATTAATACAAGGTCCATAGAGAGTGCGTGTGAGTGTGGCGTCACTCAAATTGACTTTGATAAAACTACAAACACCCGTTAAATTAGCACCCGTTAAGTTAGCCTTGCTCAGGTTGACATCATTTAACTTAACACTTACGGAGAAGCAAGCGTGAGTCAGAGAAGCTTGGCTGAGATTAGAACTTGACAGGTTGACTTCCTCAAAATCAATGTTACTCAAATCTGCACCACTTAGGTCGCAGTTGTTCCAAGATGATTGAAGTGCAGACATACAATTTAGAGTTGCCCCAGTTAGAGAGGAATTTTTAATCAGAGTGTGATCGAAACAGACATTACTCAAATTAGCATAACTAAGATTGACCTGATCAAACTCTGCTCCCCCCATAAAATTTGCATGGCTTAAATTGGCATAACTGAGATTTACCCTATGCAAGTTAACTCCCCCCAAATTGGTATGGCTTAAGTTTATGGCACTCAAGTCAACATTGCTGATGACCACGCCGTTTAAATCCACACCCGAAAAATCTCTTTTACCCGCTTGATAACATCTAATCAGTTCATCCTTGTTCATATCATGCTCCCAGAATCGGAATGATTATACAAAATCTAACAATTTATAATTTGCTCTTGCACCTCACGTTACGTCAGGTTATCGGACGAATCCATTCCCATTGTTTTTACGTGTTTATCAGTTGGTCTAGCCTGCTCATTTTAGCTGAATATTAGGGTGGCTTAATTCACCCGATACGTTCACCCAATCGGGTGAAGGTTAGCGAAATTGCTTTAGTTACGTTTATAAAAGTCCGATGAATCAGGATTTCATTGGTTCTAGTTAACCCAAGCATTTTGAAATGCACAAAATAGGGATTTTGTCTAATTCAAACTTACTATTTAGCTTAGGAATTGGTGTAACAGCATCTTTGGTGGTGCTGACCCCGGCTCAAGCTCAGACAACTGCGTTCACGGATGTCTCATCGGAGCATTGGGCGCATGACTACATTGAGGTGCTAGCAGACCTCGATATCATCAAGGGATTTCCTGATGGAACATTTCGTCCAGGAGCGCAAATCACGCGGGCGCAGTTTGCGGCTATTTTGCGGCAGGCTTTCCTCGCGACAGAACCTGTTTCTGCCGTAAAATTCAGCGATGTTCCTCAGAATTATTGGGGATTTGCAGCCATTAGTAAAGCTCGTGCTGCTGGCTTTTTGTCAGGTTATCCCGGCAACATCTTTAAACCTGAGCAACCTATTGCCCGGGTGCAAGCCTTGGTTTCTCTGGCAAACGGCTTAGGCTATACAAGCGATAGACCCGAATATCTGTTTTACTATGCTGATGCTGATGCGATTCCAGATTACGCCCGCTCCAGCATCGTGGCAGCAACTCAAGCTCAACTGGTTGTCAACTATCCGTCGTCGGCTAAGCTCACGCCTAATCGCTATGCCTCCCGTGCAGAAGTCGCAGCGTTTGTCCATCAGGCTCTGGTTCAGGAAAACCAAATTGAACCCCTATCTTCAGCCCCCTACGTGATCAATATCAATCCTGCGGATTTGCCAAGAATGCCGATTTCAACGATTCCGGCACAGGGAATGGTTATATCTCTGGGCTTAAGTGCCTCCGGTGAGCGTTTAGTCATACTCAGCGAAGCCGCAGACATGATTCAAGTCTGGAAAGCCCATAGCGCAGAGCAAGTCACCGAAATCGTCACCGACGGACAAACCCGCTTCGAGATGGTGGCTATCAGTGGCGATGGCACTCAAGTGGCGGCTATCGTACAAACTCTACCCTCAAATGCGCTGGAACTGTGGTTGTGGAATGTAGACACAGGCGAGCAGCTATGGCAGAAATCCTTGGGCATTGCTCAAGGTCAACAACGCGATCAAGGCGGGTTTATCAGTGTTCCTAGGGCTAACTTGGTCTTTCGTCCCGGAGATGACGCCATCCTCAGCCAGGTCAGTTTGGGAGTTGATTCGGGGCAACCGATTGACGCTCCACTCCAGCTCTACAGCACAGCTACTGGCGAGGTATTGAAGTCTATAGGACAGACTCAGTGGTACAGGCAGATCGAGTTGAGTCCCGATGGAAAATTGCTAGCTGGAATACCATTCTCCGGGGAGATGATCGATATCTGGCAGTTAGACAGTGGCAGTCGCCTGCGTACTTTCACCTCTGAGAGCAAGTACCACAGGTTTAGGAGGATGGTTTTCACGTCAAATAGTCGCTTAAATGTACTGTCTATCAAACCTGAACCTCGTGAAAGACGAGCTCCTTATTCCTCCAATACAGTACAGCTTGATACTTGGAATGTTCTCACAGGAGAATCCGTCCGGCAGATCACCAATTTGTCAGGGGTCGATAAGTATATTACCCTCAGCCGTCTCAGTCCTGATGGTGATCACTATCTAAAGTTCAATTTGCTATCGCCTAGGGTCCAGATGTACGGGTATGAGATCCAAAATCCCCACTCACGCATTCCTTTCAAAGTCAGCAATAGCTATCGAGCTGTCTTTAACGCTACAGGAGACTATGTTGCGGTTGCGACTACTGAGGGGGTTAAGTTCTTTAGGTTTGATCCCTAAAAGTTAGCCAAAAAACACTTACGACAGATAGCCTCCCATGATTTGCGATCGCTCTTGCATTCCTCGCATAGGCGCTGCTATCGACTGTATTTGACGCTCTGGCAAAGGCGCGATCGCGTTGTTATAGTAAAAGTAAAAAATGAGTGCTATTCGGATCAGGAGGTAATCCTATGGAATCAAAACCACGCACCTTTAAAGAAACAACTCTACTGTTTCTAGGGGGTGCTGCTGCTGGACTAATTATTTTTGCCCTATTCGGCGGTGTATGGCACGTCACTCACTTTTGGTGGGTGATGGCAGCAACTACACTCTTCTGTGGTTTATTAGCCGTAGTGTTCCGTCAAAACTTCCAGAAAATGTTAAATGCTGTGATGGATAATGCTCCTTGGATTTAGGAACATAAATAATAAAATTTATGGTAATTTATAACTAGCCACCCGTACCTTTAAGTCTCCCTCTTGGGGAGGGTGGCTAAAAATAAAGGCTCCTTCTTGAATTTCACCACTGGACAAAAAGTTAATCGTTTGTTCCCCTGATTCTTGAACTCCCGCTGCTGTTGTGAGTTCCGCCATTACCTGAACAGATTCTGCTGTTCTTCCCCCGCTATTGGTGACGGTAAAGGGAACATAATATTGCATTTCTACTTGGCGAATGTCTGTTTGTTTAACAGTTACACAGAGAATAGGGGGTTGACTGTCTCTACCCAGTCCTCTAAATGTGACCAGTCCCACAATTGTGATTAAGATGAACAGGGCTATTGTAAAGCTGACCCACTCCGCCGGGGAACGATGAGAGGAATTCGCTTGATCGGGAGACTGATCACTCATATCATATTGCTAAACGTCCAGCAGCACCACCAATAGTGGCAGGTAGCCCTAATAACAGCGTATACCGCAACCACAAAAACCACGGATCACTCAAGCTAAGACGGTTAAAGAACCACAACATTAAAGCCGAAGCTAGCAGTGAAATCAAGTAGGAGAGAATAGTTTTCCCGATAGCCGTTGGCAAGATCCCGTTGAGGAGGTGGTGTTGGTGTTGGTTAGCAAAGCCAGCAGCAAAAACAATCCCGTAGGAAATGAATAGGGATGCGGCAATAATGATCAACAGCCAAGGGGATGAAGCTGAAGCCGCTAGGGTGGGAATTTCGTCAGTCGGGGCAATACTAAAAGCGACAATGATTGCACCGATTAAGGTGGCACTAATATCAGCTATCATCGTCCGTAAACCCAGTTTTTTGATCGGCTGTAAGTATTGACTAGAGTTAGATTCAGCCGATTGTTCCGGCAGTAGCGATCGCGCCATTGCGACACCCAGGGAAAATGGTACACTCTCAAAAATAACTTTTCCCAATGCTTCATCAATGGGAGTTTCTCCAGTAATGCGACGCAGCAAAATTAGAATAAATGTCGCACAAACAATGCCAATTGCTAACGCTTCTACACTTTCCATTGCCGCATGAAGCATCCCATCACGCCTGCTTTTGCGAAAGCCTTCACTGCGATTAAATAAAAATACCACAATATAAGTAATGCTCAGAATAGCAAGTAATAGAATAGGTTGAACCGATGACCCTATCCACCAAACTTCCATTGTATAGAGTAGAGGAATACCAAACAAACATCCGCCCAATATCCCGCGAATTATCTGCTGAATTTCTCTTGCCCAAGCCTGGGATTGCTGTCGCTTATAAATTGGTTCTATCATAATAATTTTAAAGTATAAATTAGCGATAATTGACCTTTAATACATAATAAACAAATCAAGATTACCCGTTTTAAAGTTAGCACAGTCACAATCGACATTCGTTCATCGCCAACCTTCTTAAATGGGCAATGGGCAAAATACTGGCGATTATTTAGCGCTAATCGAATCGATTTTATTAGCTTAACCATGACTCAATCAACCTTCTTTAGATAGAGTTCCGATTACACTATTTATTAATAAAGCAAACGTGTCCTTTTAAGAAAAACATTAGGGGAGGTAAAACTTGGCTGCACTGATTTCACTGTTGACGGTGATAAGCTTATCGCTACTCATTACTCGCATTGCTACTGTGGCGCTGGCACTCACCGGACTGTCACGGGAATCGGCAAAGTTCCAGGCTCGTTCAGCGTTTACAGGGGTAGGCTTTACCACCAACGAAGCGGAACAAGTGGTTAGCCATCCGGTACGGCGTCGCATCTTGATGCTGTTGATGTTGCTAGGGAATGTGGGAGTGATCACCACGATTTCATCCCTAATCTTGACATTTTTGAACACAGCGAGTAATCAACAATGGCTAGTGCGATCGCTGATATTGGGGATAGGATTAGCGGTGCTGTGGGTTTTAGCCACGAGTAAATGGATTGACCGTTATTTGTCACGACTGATTAATTGGGCGTTGCACCGCTGGACTACGCTGAATGTGCAAGATTATGCCAATTTGCTGCGTCTGTCTGGTGATTACACCGTAATGGAGATGGAAGTACAACATGACGATTGGTTGGCAGAGAGAGAGTTAGGGGAGTTGGGGTTGAGGCAAGAAGGGGTGGTGGTGCTGGGAATCCAACGGGAGAATGGTCGCTATGTGGGCGCACCGAAAGGACACACTCGCATTTGTCCGGGTGATGTCTTGATTCTGTATGGTCGATTACCTTTGCTGAATGAGTTAGACCAACGGGGTGCAGATTGGACGGGTGAACAGTCTCACCAAAAAGCCGTTGCCCAGCAGCAACGGAACTTGGCAAAACAAAATCGGGAAGAGGCAGAGGATAACCTTTAGAGCGTCGGTTTCAGCATACCAAAGGACAAAGGATAAAAAACGAATTGAGAAAAAGAGTCGGTAGACCGCAATGCTACAATCAGAGGGGGTAAGGGGGAAAGCTAGATTTGATTCGCCATAAATTAAGGTCAATCCGAAATAGATTAGCTACATTAAAAAAACTATTGATGGTAAACCTTAATCGAGCGCTGCACTGAATCAGGGCAGTTAGGGACGCAAAATACCCCACATTACTACGCTTTGAGGGATATGGCTATGCAGTCGGAACAACAACAGCGAATCATGGGCTACTTTATGGAGGAGGCACAAGACCACCTCAATACCATAGAGCAAGGTTTGCTAAATCTGCAAAGCACCATCGAAGACCCTGAGACATTGAACGAAATGTTCCGCGCTGCTCATTCGGTCAAGGGCGGAGCAGCGATGTTAGGACTCAATAGCATTCATCAAACTGCCCATCGCCTAGAAGATTACTTCAAAGTCCTTCAAGAGACTCCAATCCAAGTAGATACTCAGTTAGAAACCCTGTTGCTGCGAGTTTTTGATAGCCTCAGCGCTCTGTTAAACCAGCTTCAATCTTATGGCTTGACCGACGAAACAGCTAGCACAATTATGTCTGAGGCTGAGCCTGTTTTTGAGCAACTCAACAGCTATCTACAACAGTTAGCCCAAAATACCCAAACGGCTGGCGATACTCCTTCCCCAGCCAACTCCTCTCAATCCTCTAGTAAAGGAACAAAAACCTTGCCCGCCACCTTTAAGCGAGATGTCCTGGTAGAACTGCGGGAGATGTTGCAACTGTATAAGCAGTCGGATACTCCCGAACATCGCCACGCCCTGCAAGATCATTGCCAACGGTTGATCGAATTAGGTGATCGATTGGACTTACCGGGGTGGGGTGAACTATTAGAGATATCAAAACGTGCGATCGCGAATCCCGAAAATTCCTACCGCTTACTCGCTAGCGTCACCATTAAAGAAATTAAACAAGCTCAAGAGTTAGTTCTGACTGGGCGATCCGCCGAGATTGTACCCAGTGAACAACTCAAAGCCCTTGCACCAGATGCAACAACAGTCGAATCAACCACAGCATCTGATTCTAGCACCTATTTTTCCCCTCAACCCACTTCTGCAACCGAGGAATCTAACCAAAACCAAAAAGAAACCAGCCATCTCCCCGATAGTCGAGATACCTATATCCAAGCCGAGGATACCTATATCCAAGACTCAAACGGCACCAGCGGGTTCAGACGCGATCAACTCCGATTCTCGACGGTTCAATCCTCAAACTCGATTTCCCCCCTCTCTGATCAGGGCGAACCCGAAGTGGGTATTGCCGAACTCAATAGTTTAGCCGATATTTTTGAAACTCAAACACCTGATTTAGATCAAACTTGGCAAGAAGAAGAAGATGTTATCAACCTAAACGATAAATCCTTAAACTCGGATTCAGATGATTTTCTGGATCTTGAAGACTCGAATGATTTTTCGGATCTAATTGGGGAAAGTGAGCAAGAGAATTCAACAGCCGATGATCTGTTAATGCAAGGGTTAGACGATGACTTCGCCCCAGACGCGATCGCCAATCCTCAAGCCTCAAAAGAATCATCGGATTCCCTTGATATCTCATCCAGCTTAACCGATGACTTCTCTGATCTACTATTTGAGTCAGATAGCTCAGAGGATTCAGACCAGATGAGTCACTCAGACGATGACTTGAATGGTTTATTTGGTGAGAGTTTCTTTGACGAGGAAGGAGAAGCTTCGTCAGCGGAAATTCTCAGTCATTCCGAACTTGAGGATTTGGATGTAGAGGAGAACTTTCCTCAACCCTCCCTTCAGGGCGATGAAACAGTCTCAGAGTCAGACTTTGACTTTGATGACCTACTAGAAATTTCTAGCACTGAGGAAAATCCCCGAACCCTGGGAGAATCAGTCAATCAGGACGATTTAGATCTAGAAGACTATCTAGAAAGTAATGATTTAGATCTAGAAAATCAGTTAGACAATAACAATCAAGCTGAGACAATCGACATCGAATCAGCAACACCAGAAGCGGGGGATGTATTAAATCCCTTTGAAGAAACATCTCTCGACGATTTTGATCAAGAAGCTTGGGAAGACTCAGAAGATCTCCCCGATTTTGAGGCGCTCGATGATTTCTTTGATTCAGAACCTGGAGTTGAATCAACACCAGTCGATAGCTTGACTGAGCCAGAAAACGATTCTATCGTTGAACTGCCCACATCTACGGATGAAGCGTTATTAAATGAAACCACAACTTCAGCTCAAAAGGATGGAGATAGTTCGGAGTCATTGTTTGAGGAACAAGGCGACGAAATTCTGCCAGAAGTAACAGAAGATGTCTCCGAATTCTTTGCTGAAGAGGGTCAAGAGTCACAAGGCTCAACGGCACAGGTAGAAGATTTTGATATCGATTGGTCAACAGATGAATCTCAAGGGACACAACAACCGTGGACATCGGAAACTGAATCAGCAGCTGATCTATTTGGCGATTGGGAAACACCACAGGCTCCATCGAACGAAGATTTAGACGACTTATTTGCTGAAGACGGTGAGGAGTCATTTGATTCAAGCGCCCCAGTAGAGGATTTAGAGGCAGATTGGTTAACTGATGAGTCTCAACAGATAGAGCAACCGGAAACATTAGACACCTCCGCCGATTTATTCGGAGATTGGGAAACTCCAGAAACACCATCCAGCGAAGACTTAGATGACTTATTTGGTGAACAACAAGAGGAGGAAGCCTTAGCCGAGAGTGCCGAACCAGATGATTTGGAGGCAGATTGGCTAACTGATGAGTCTCAACAGACACCGCAACCAGAAACATCGGACACCCAAGCGGATATATGGGGCGAGTGGGAAACTCCAGAAACAGAGGGGAGCGAAGACTTAGACGACTTATTTGGCGAACAAGAGGAGGAAGCATTAGCTGAGAGTGTCGAGCCAGAGGATTTAAAGGCAGATTGGCTAACTGATGAGTCTCCAGAGATAGAGCAACCGGAAACATCGGATACTACCGCCGATATATTCGGGGATTGGGAAACTCCAGAAACACCATCCAGTGAAGACTTAGATGACTTATTTGGCGAACAAGAGGAGGAAGCATTAGCCGAGAGCGCCGAACCAGAGGATTTAGAGGCAGATTGGTTCACTGATGAGTCTCCAGAGATAGAGCAACCGGAAACATCGGACACCCAAACGGATATATGGGGCGAGTGGGAAACTCCAGAAACAGCGCCGAGCGAAGACTTAGACGACTTATTTGCCGAAGATGAGGCAGAAGCCGCCCCAAGCGCCGAACTAGAGGGTTTAGATGAAGATTGGTTAACTGATGAGTCTCCAGAGACATCGCAACCAGAAACATCAAACAGTGCGGCCGATCTATTTGGGGATGAGGAAATCCTAGAAACAGCGCCGAGCGAAGACTTAGACGACTTATTTGCCGAAGAGGAGGCAGAAGCCGCCCCAAGCGCTGAACTAGAGGGTTTAGATGAAGATTGGTTAATCGATGAATCTGTAGAGACACCGCAACCAGAAACATCGGACAGCGCCGCCGATCTATTTGGGGATGAGGAAATCCTAGAAACAGAGGGGAGCGAAGACTTAGACGACTTATTTGCCGAAGAGGAGGCAGAAGTAGCCCCAAGCGCCGAACTAAAGGGTTTAGATGAAGATTGGTTAACTGATGAGTCTCCAGAGATAGAGCAACCAGAAACATCGGACACCGCCGCCGATCTATTTGGAGATGAGGACATCCTAGAAACAGAGGGGAGCGAAGACTTAGACAACTTATTTGCCGAAGAGGAGGCAGAAGCCGCCCCAAGCGCCGAACTAGAGGGTTTAGATGAAGATTGGTTAACTGATGAATCTGTAGAGACACCGCAACCAGAAACATCGGACAGTGCTGCCGATCTATTTGGGGATTGGGACATCCCAGAAACAGAGGGGAGCGAAGACTTAGACGACTTATTTGCCGAAGAGGAGGCAGAAGCCGCCCCAAGCGCCGAACTAGAGGGTTTAGATGAAGATTGGTTAACTGATGAATCTGTAGAGACACCGCAACCAGAAACATCGGACAGTGCTGCCGATCTATTTGGAGATTGGGACATCCCAGAAACACCATCGGACGAAGATCTAGACGAACTTTTTAGTCTGGAAGAAGCGACTGTTGATGATGATTTTTCATTAGCAACTCTGGCAGAAACCGAATGGGATTTGGATTCACCCCGAGAAAGCGCTGACGAGTTTGCTGATTTAGAAACCATGCTGGATGGGGAGACTTCAGCAGCATTAACCAGTGAAAGCGGCGATGAGTTTGCTGATTTAGAAACCATGCTGGATGGGGAGACTTCAGTAGCATTGACCAGTGAAAGTGGCGATGAGTTTGCTGATTTAGAAGCCATGCTGAGTGATACTCCCTCACAGACAGATTCGTTTGAGGATTTAGAATCATTCTTAGAGGAACCGGGAGCAACTCAAGACAATCGAGCATCTGTAGCTCAAACTCCCCCATCTCAAGATCAAGATGACCTAGATAAAGAGTTGGAAGCCCTCCTCCAAGACGCTGATAAATCGATAGTAGGTCCAGCTACAACAACAAATACAGGTTCGCGACAAAGCGCCTCTTTATCCAGTCGGCGACCCCCTCGCATCTTTGAACAAACGATGCGAGTTCCGGTTAAGCACCTCGATAGTCTCAATAACTTGGTGGGAGAACTGGTAGTCAGCCGTAATAGTTTAGAACAGGATCAAGAGCGTCTACGGCAATTCTTGGATAATTTACAGCATCAAGTTTCGGCGTTGAGTGATGTCGGGGCGCGGATGCGGGATTTGTATGAGCGATCGCTGCTGGAGAGTTCTCTGTTAGCCAGTAGTCAAAGCCAACAGCGCTCTCATTCTTTATTCGGGTCAGAAAATGCTGCACCTGCATCCAAAGAATCTGATTCTGAATCCTCTGAAGATTATCATCCCTTGGAAATGGATCGCTTTACCGGCTTCCATTTACTCTCCCAAGAGATGATCGAGTTAATTGTGCAAGTGCGGGAATCGGCGTCTGACGTGGAATTCTTGGTGGATGAAACCGATCAGGTGGCTCGCAACTTACGACAGGTGACCACTCAACTCCAAGAAGGACTGACGCGATCGCGCATGGTTCCGTTTGCTAATGCTGCTGACCGTTTGACTCGTCCGGTGCGGGAAATTTCCATCAAGTTAAGCAAGGAAGCCCAACTGCAAGTGGATGGTCGAGAAACCTTGCTCGACAAAATGATCCTGGAACACCTTTATGATCCCTTAACCCACTTGGTCAATAATGCCATTACCCATGGCATTGAATCCCCAGACGAACGGCAAGAGATGGGTAAACCTGCTGTGGGTCAAATTACTCTGCGAGCGTTCCACCAAGGGAACCAAACGGTGATTGCCATTTCCGACGATGGCGCAGGTATTGACCCCGAACGGATTAAACGAAAGGCAATTGAGAAGAAACTGATCAGCCAAGCCGAGGCGAAAGACCTAACCAATACAGAGTTGTATGACTTTCTGTTCCACCCCGGTTTTAGTACCAAAGACGAAGCCAGTGAATTCGCCGGACGCGGTGTGGGGATGGATGTTGTCCGCACCAGTTTGAGCGAAATTCGGGGCGCAATCTACATTGATTCGGCGTTAGGAAAAGGCACAACCTTTACCATTCGTCTCCCCTTAACCCTGAGTATTTGTAAAGCCCTCTGCTGTTTGAGCGATCGCGCTCGCATTGCCTTTCCCATGGATGGGGTGGAAGATATGTTTGATGTGCCTCAAGATCGCTTACAAAAAGATGCCAACGGTCAAGTCGGTGTCTCCTGGCGGGACACGTTAGTCTCTGTGCAACCCCTGAGTGAATTGCTCTCTTATAACCGTTCAATTAGTCGGGGTAATGTTTATGGGGGTAAGCGAGAAGACGACCTCGTCTCAATTGTTGTGCTACGCAGTTCTGGGACATTCATTGCTATCGAAGTGGATCAGGTCTTAGGTGAACAGGAAATCGTGATTAAACAACTCGAAGGTCCTCCGCCTAAACCCATTGGTATTGCTGGGGCGACAGTCTTAGGAGATGGTCGAATCATGCCCATTGCCGATGTGTTAGAACTGATTGACCTCGCCAGCGGACGCCTGCGGAAAGACAGTGTAACGATTTGGTCGAGAGGGGACAGCGAAGGTGCAGGAATTGAAGAAGCCCCAGAAACTCCCCATGAGCCACTCGTTTTGATTGTGGATGACTCGATTACAGTCCGTGAACTCCTCTCAATGACCTTTGCTAAAGCGGGCTATCGGGTGGAACAATCCCGTGATGGTCAAGAAGCCTGGGATAAACTTCGGTCAGGCTTACCCTGTGATATTGTATTCTGCGATATCGAAATGCCGAGAATGGATGGATTAGAACTACTCTCTCGACTCCAGAAAGATGAGAATCTCAGCCAGTTACCCATTGCCATGCTCACCTCTCGTGGGGCGAAACGACATCGGCAAATGGCAGCACAGCTTGGCGCGAGTGGTTACTTTACCAAACCTTATCTGGAAGAAGTGCTGCTCGATGCAGCTCAGCGGATGATTCAGGGTGAAGTCCTGTTTAGTGCTAGTGAGGCTTGATGAATGTGTAGGGGCGGGTTTCACCACTATCGTTTATGACAGCACCAAGATGTAACTAAACCCGCCCTGACTACTGTGTCAACGCTGAAATAATAAGTTGGGTTTCGTCCCTTAACCCAACCAACCCAAGTAAATTGGTATCATGCAGACGAAAAACTCTTCCCTAATCCCCAATCACAAATCATCAATCCCCAATGTCCTGAAAGCCTGCGCGATCGCGTTATGTTTTTGGGGACTCTCTGGAAGTAAGCCAGCTCAAGCGGAGGATGTAAACCTGAAAGTGGGTGTGGTGCAGCGTTTTGGCTCAGAACCCACCGACGAACTGACCCTAAAAGCGACACCTGGGGATAGCTTGAGTTTGCGGTTCTTGGCAGGGGATATGCAACCCCAAACTCTGGAAACTGATCAGGTGACACTGGAGGTGGCGACGCAACCCTTATCCCAACCCGTTTTAGCTGAACATTTAGTCCTCAGCGATCACGCCACCTTTGAAACCGCTGAAGATGCGGCGGATCAGTGGCGTTCACGGGGGATTCAGGTGGAAGTGGTGCAGCCGGAACGCTGGCAAGTTTGGGCAAAACGGGATGTCTATCAGACGCCCCTGCTGCGACGCCTGTTGCTGCAAAGTCTCCAAGATCAAGGGTACAGCACAGTTAGACTAGAAAGTCAAGTCCTCCCCCAAGTGCCGCGAGTGTCATTTGTGGTGGATGGCTATCGGTATAATCGCCAATGGATAGAGATTGACTCGGAGAATGATTTAATCCAGGTGATTCGCAGTGAAGATAAGCGCAACCCACGTCTGTATGCAGGAAGTCTAAAAATCCAGCCCAATGCTTACGGGACTTACACCCTGGTGAATGACGTTCCCTTAGAAACCTATCTGCGTGGTGTTGTCCCCCATGAAATTGGACCAGGGGCACCATACGCAGCAGTAGAAGCACAAACCATTATTGCTCGCACCTACGCCCTCCGCAATCTGCGTCGATTTACAGCAGACAAATACCAACTCTGTGCAAATACCCATTGCCAAGTCTATCGCGGACTCACAGGAACCGTTCCCACGGCGGATCGCGCGATCGCGAAAACTCAGGGGCTAGTCTTAACTTATAATAATCAGCTCGTAGACGCCTTATATTCCTCCACCTCTGGCGGTGTCACCGCGCCCTTTAGTGATTCCTGGAATGGGTCAGAACGTCCGTATTTAAAAGCCGTGATTGACTCGCCCCAGCCGATTTGGGATTTATCGGAGAAGCCTTTAGGGAATGAACAATACTTCCGCGAATTCATTAACTTGAAAGAAGGATTCAATGAAAGTGGCAGATCTCCCTTCCGATGGCGGGTAGAAAACTCCCTGGAACAAATTCAGAAAGATTTGCGGCGCTATTTGGAACGAATCAAACATCCCCTAGCCGAGTTTACCACCATCCAACAGATGCAAGTCGTCAAGCGATCGCCCGCCGGACGCATCCTCCAGCTAAATGTGCAAACGGATAAGGGTGTGGTTGAACTCCAGAAAAATGAAATCCGTAGTGCCTTTTATCCCCCTCGCAGTACCCTCTTTTACCTTGAACCACTTTACGGTAGCAATAAAGAGGATAAAACCCTGAAAGGCTATGCCTATGTCGGCGGCGGCTTTGGACATGGCGTTGGTTTGAGCCAATATGGTTCCTATAACTTAGCGAATCTTGGTTGGTCAGGGGAGGACATTCTCACCTTTTACTATCCGGGAACCCAAGTTCAACCCTTAAGTGATTCCATTGTTTTTTGGCAAGAACCAGGGAATAGTAAATAAATATCCTATCCGGTTGAATCCGGTTTTCCTCCGGTAAGCGATCGCGGACTAACAGATAGAGAGTTTTCACATAAATATTGTATTGTAGGGGCGAGTCGCTGCACAAAGTCAGGCGGTGTGAGAATTAACCTATCTCGACTCGCCCTTTTTATGTACGCGGGTCAGCTAATTAAAGGTTGGGATTGTGGTGAAGATAGGGAAAGGAGAACAGGGAATAGAGAACGGTAAACAGTGGTAGTGCGAGCGTCTCGCTCGCTATTTTGTATGGGTTTTTAATAACTGATATCCTCTGGAGGGCGACCCGATCCAATTAATGGCTGGGCGGTGTAAATTGTGTGCGGCGGGTCGCCCCTACAATGTTTTCTGGTAATAGGCGATACTCAGCGGGGAACGAACCCGAAACCGAACGGCTACCCATCCCGTCATCATTGCCATGCCGGAATCCGGCAAAGCTTTGTTAGTCTAAAAATACATAACCTGCCCACTCCTGTTACTCACGAACCGCTCATGTCTAGCACCACTTCCCCCCTGATCCAAACGCTAAACCCAGAACGCTGGGCTGGGTGGAGTATGGACTTTATCGGCGCAGGTTATACAGGTTTGTTGGTCAAAAATGGGAAATTTGTCCGCAAATTGAAACCGGGGCGTCATTTCAGCTTCGCCTTACCCCTTCTCGAACAATGTGAACTGGTTCTGGTGGATAGCAAGATTCGCAACCTAGAAATCGTCTCCCAAGGAGATTTCCTATCCCGCGACCAATATTTGATTAATATCTCCCTTAACGTCATGTATCAAGTCGTAGATGCAAGACGAGTCACCTTGGAACTCTCAGATCCAATTGCAGCCCTCACGAGTGCGGTAAAAGATAGTTTAGGGGTAGCTGTAGGTCAATTGCGGATGGAACAATTAGTAAACCAGGGACGAGTCCATATCCGACAATACCTACTTGACCATGCCGAGATATCCTATTCCCTAGGCTTTGCCCTAGAAGACGTGCGAGTCAGTGATATCAACTTCCCGCAGACGAGGGGAATTATTCGTCAAGTCGAAGGAATGAGCGCCAGACAGGAAGCGGAACACGAAGCCGCCTTAAAGATGCAAATCGCCGAAGCCAGTCGTCCCGTTATCCCCCCACCGCCTATACAGCACGTTAATATTGTTGCACCACAGTCCTCCAATGGGAACCCTGCCGCTTTTGGCGCTTCCCCTCAACCAAATTCCTTACCCAGCGCCGAAGAATCCCCAGCAAATCTACCTGTAAGAGATAAACCCGTATTAGCGCCCACGATAATTGCCCAACCCGCTAGTGGAGTACAGACGCATCTAGTCCACAACGCATCAGGTGCGACATTCAATTTATCCGCCAGCACCTGCACGATTGGACGAGAACCGAATAATACTTTGGTTCTGGATGATGGGTTAAGTTCCCGCTATCATGCTCAGATTACCCAATCCAGAGACGCTCAGGGTCAAGTCCAGTACCAGTTAATTGATGTGGGTAGTTCTAATGGGACATTTGTTAATGGACAACGGCTTACTCCCCATCAACCTTGTACATTAACTCCGGGGAATACTATCCGCATAGGCAATCAGGAATGGACGTTTCGCCCTCACCCCCCAGCCCCCTCTCCCAAGTCTGGGAGAGGGGGAGTTGGATAAATAAAACAGTCAAATCTTGCACATCTGAATTTGTAGTAAACTGAAAGGAAATTATTACAATAGTCCGGTTCCCCTTCTCCCATGCAACAAAAGCGAAGCATCCTCTGTCATCCCTCCTCGCAGGGGGGAATGAGGGGGGTGGGAGAAGGGGTTAGGGGATGAGGGCTGACACAATGGCGAGAATCCGAGGAACAACATCTCAAATCGAAGCAGCCGCCAAGCAACTTCGTCAAACTCAGACTCCAGCAGAACAAAAACTATGGCAAGCCTTGAGAGGACGAAAACTCAATGGCTTAAAATTTCGCCGTCAGCATCCTATTGGGCATTTTATCGTCGATTTCTACTGCCCAGAGTGCAAACTGATTGTTGAAGTTGATGGTAAAATTCATGACTCACAACAGGATTATGATACAACAAGAACAAAACATTTAGAAGCTTATGGTTATCGAGTAATTCGCTGCCAAGATTAAGACGTTATGACTAATCTGGAGGAAGTTTTAGAGACAATTCGTCAGGTTGCCTCTTGTCCATCTCAGGGGACGTTATAAATTCAGAAGCTGACGCGATGTTTAAACGCCTGTGGGATGAAAAGGACGTGAATTAAAACACAGAGGTTTTATTTTATCAATCCATTCAACTTGACAATGGAGGAAACTTTTTTCCCGTACTCAGCAACTCGGCAAAGGCTTCGGCTGATAAGGGCGGACTAAACCAATACCCCTGGATTTCATCACAGTGATGTCCTTTGAGAAAATTCAATTGACTGAGCGTCTCTACTCCTTCGGCGACAACCTTTAACTTGAGACTACGAGCCATTTCTAAAATGGCTTTTGTAATCGCTTCATCGCGGCTATCTTCAGTTAATTTACAGACAAAAGAACGGTCAATTTTCAAAACATCAAAGGGAAAATTTTTTAGCTGAATTAATGCTGAATATCCTGTGCCAAAATCATCGATAGAAATACGAATCCCTAAAGACTTAAATCGCTTTAACGTCGCGATAGCGGTGTCTGGATTTTGCACTAATGTACTTTCGGTCAGTTCTAATTCTAAATACTGGGGCTTCAATCCCGTTTCCTGGAGAATGTCTACAACAAAATTAGCTAAATTAGATTGATTAAACTGACGAGGTGATAAATTCACGGCAATTCGTAAGGGATAAATCCCCTGATCTTGCCAGATTCTGGCTTGCTGACAGGCTTGTCTAAGTACCCATTCGCCTAGTGGCACAATTAGCCCGGTTTTTTCGGCTAAGGGAATAAACTCAACAGGCGAAATAATCCCTCGTTGGGGATGATTCCAGCGCACTAAGGCTTCCGCCCCCTCAATTTGTCCGGTGAGCAGATTGACTTTCGGTTGATAATAAAGCTGAAATTCCTGCCGTTCTAGGGCTTGACGCATTTGGGTTTCTAGCTCAAACGCTTCTTGAGATTTGGCACCAATGGAAGCAATATAAAATTGATAGCGACGATTTCCCAGTTGTTTGGCTTCTTCTCTGGCGACACTAGCGTGTCTAATTAGGGTGTCGAGATCTCGACCATCACGTCCTAAAATAGCAATACCAATGTAAGCAGAGAGAAAGATTTGATCAGAGTCTACCTGAAACGGCAAATCAAACGTCTTTAACAAGGTTTCGACAATTTGAATACTCTCAGGTTTGTGATAATTTCGACTCAAGAGAATGATAAAATGATCACTACCGATTTGAGCGATCGCATCCTGCTGTCCTAACTGACGGTTTAAGCGTTCGACAACGGCTTGGAGTAATTGATCACCAATGGCAAGTCCTAGGGTATTGTTGAGTTGGTTGAGTTGTTCAATTTCCAGCGACAAGAGGAAAATCTGGAGTTTACCCTGATTTCCCGGTTTCTCTAGCTGATTAAAGCGTTTCTGGAGTAACCGACGATTGGGCAGATTAGGATTGATGATAGACTGCTGTTGGCGTAATTTTACCTTTTGTAATCGCGCCTCGATCGCACTGAGAATTTGGGCGCGAGTAAAGGGCTTCGTCACGTAATCATCCGCCCCCAATGTCATACCCTGGCGCATATCCGCCTGTTTTGTCTTGGCGGTGAGGAAGATAAAGGGAATCGTCGCCGTTGAGGAGTCTTGTTGTAGGATATGGAGTACACCATAACCATCCAATCCTGGCATCAGGATATCGCAGATAATCAAATCAGGTTGTTTAGTTTGAGCCAATTTCACACCGATTTGACCATTATCGGCACTGAGCGTCTCGAATCCTTCCGCATTCAGTAGTTTAAGTAGATTCCTGTGGATGGCTTTTTCGTCTTCAATTACTAAAATCGTCGTCATGACTATAGCTCGCTGGATATCTCGCCCAATGGGAGCAAGTTGGAAAACGAGGCGAGTATTATCGCTTTCCGGTTGAACAGGTTAGAAGTTAGGGGGTAGAACCCAATCCTGGTGAAATTTTGGGCTTGTCGAAGCCAGGAAAAATGATGACTTAGATGTTCGTTGATGGTTATGTACAGTATTTTAAAATTAAACAGTTAAAACCCATAGAAATTCATTGATATTTGTTACTGTTTTTTCTTTTTCTAGAGAAAATAGTTGAGGGTTAATTGTAATTGTTTACGACCCCAAATGTGGATAGTTGTCGCTGTTTTCAGGAAAAAGGCGCGAGTCTCAATTCTACTCTCTAATCCCAATCTGCTGATGCTGGCATTTTTCCCTGGCGATCGCTGATCAAGGGTAAGCGAACCGTAAACGTTGTACCTACGCCAACGTCACTGGTAACATCAATTTGTCCCTGGTGCAGATCAACACATTGCTTAACAATCGCTAACCCCAATCCTGTCCCCGCGATCGCGCCCACATTATTTCCCCGATAGAAAAAATCAAACAGGTGGGGTATATCCTCTAACGGGATACCAATTCCCTGATCCTGAATTTGAAAGCAAGCATTCTCTCCCTCACGGGCTAGGTTGAATCGAATCGTACCGCCCACCGGAGAGTATTTAATCGCATTGGATAGCAAGTTAGACAGCATTTGTCGCATCAGTTTTTCATCCACCATTGCAGGTAAACACGTCACTTGAGAAGCAAAGGTGAGGGTATAGGCTTGATTCTCGTCGTTGGTTAAATGTTTGAGAGTTAAACCCTGCTGAATTTGATCGACTAACCGTTGACAAAAGTCATGAAGTTCCACAGGTGCGGGAGTAAAGGGGAGTTGTTCCCCATCAGCCGTACCGACAAGCTGCATATTTTCCAGCAATTGCAGCATTTGTTGTACCGTTTCCTGAATCAGATGCAACTGTTCCACTTGTTCTGCTTTTGTCCATTGGTAATGTTCCAACAATTCAGCTGTAGACAGAATCGTTGTCAGAGGGGTACGGAATTCATGAGCCGTGATGGATAGAACCTGAGATTTTAAGTCTCCCCGTTGTTTTTCTTGAGCTAAAGCATTCAGAATTTCGGCGTCTGCTGACTGAGATTTGTCCATTGCTGACGTGAGTTGAGGGTGTTCCGAGAGACTCTCTTGTAGTTGTTGTGCTGACGCTGATGTTGAAGATGGCGTATGAGTGAGGATCTGCTCAACACCCATCATAATCAAGGTTTCAGGAGAAATATCCAGGCGAGTTGCTATATCCTGCAACTTCAGCCAATGGTCATCCGTAAGAGTAATCGCGATCGTTTGCATCTCAGGTTAGTGATTGAGATGCTACCAGTTTAACTTTGAGGATGGGGAGTTGGGGAAGCAAGGGAAGCTAGGGAAGCTGGGGGAGCAGGGGAAGCTGGGGAAGCTGGGGGAGCTGGAACGTCTGTTGTAGGGGCGGGTTTTACCCTTAACGTTTCGTTTTCACCCGGATGTCACTAAACCCGCCCCAATGAAGTGCAAGCACTCTTCCACAAATGATGTAGCTTGCTTCTCGCGAAGCGAGTATGACGAATGACGAATGACAAATAACAAATAACAGACTTTTCCTGATGTCACTTACCCCAGAACTGATAAAACCTGATACAAGCCTCAGCGAACCATCCGACTTTTTCCCATTGAAATCATCTAAAAAGCGTTCGATACTATCAGCAAGCTATTAAACAACCTTGTTTCCAGTATAACTAAACCCCACCCATGAACGAACTCAACGCCCGCCTCAAACAACTGGCTCTCACCGCCCAGCAATCTCCGACGAAAAGCCAAAACAGACAACTGGCTCTAGCTAAACTGGTCAAAGAAATTTTACAATCGGGTAGGCTTTGCCGTCCGCATAAAGGTAAATTTAGAGGCTTCTATGACGATATTTATGCCGAAGCCCAGCAAAAACTATTCTGTTACATCTGCGAAAACATTGATAGGTATAATCCGCAGTATGATGTCTTATCCTGGGTCAACTTTCTATTCGCAAAGCGGTTTTTTATCGAAGCCAGTCGTGAAGTGATGCCCAAGGGGTTTCAGCGGGCATACCAGCGTCAAGTGACCCGATTAACGTTAGAACAACTCGAACAAAAAACGTCACTGCAATTTACTCATTCGTCAACCCCTTCGATTTTACAAGAAGTTATTGATATTTTGCAGGAAGATCCAGAAGGAATTTTCCAAAGTACCCATATTGTGAATCAGCCTGTCGCTAATTTTAAGTTTTTAGCTCTCAAGGTGATGGCTGGCTACTCCTGGAAAGAAATTTCTAACGAACTGGGAATTAAAATATCGACCCTAAACAGTTTTTATCAGCGTTGTTTGGTTCGCTTTCGTCCTAAGCTTAGAGAATATGTAATTGTTAATTAATGCTAACGGTACGGGTTTTTGTGTAGGGGCGACCCGCCTGCACCAATTAACAACACTAGTCCACTCAATTTGATCGGGTCGCCCTGTCTCGTTCAAATCGTGTCTACTCCCTGGGCATTGTCGGGGGTAGACCAAAACATCAGGATTTCAGAGATCCCCCTATAGTCTCACCCATCAAATCTTATAGGGCATGAGTCGAGTCCCTAGATAAGCAATAATACTTAAATCGCGTTAAAATGACGGTAAAGTCCGTGGGACTCTCCAGGTAGAGCAACAAGAGACAACCTTAATCAAAAATGCTCCACGATAGAAGTCCCTACAGGTCAATGACCCTAATCTCTCAGAGTTCGGGGCTTGGAAGAATCAGCTTCCAACGTAAGCATTGTCTGAGGACTGATCGACTTCCCTGTCGCATCATAAAGGCAGATCAACGTCCAGGAGAAACTGACATGATGATGAAGGCTCAAGACATCATGACCACCGATGTGGTCACCATTCGCGGTTCAGCCACCGTAGCTGATGCTGTGGATTTGATGAACGATATGGGTCTACGGGCTTTAATTGTAGATCGCCGCCATGACCAAGATGCTTATGGCATCGTCACGGAAACGGATATTGTTTATAAAGTGATTGCCTATGGCAAAGATCCCAAAAAAGTCCGGGTTTATGAAATTATGAATAAGCCCTGCATCGTGGTCAATCCTGACCTCGGTGTAGAGTACGTAGCGCGATTGTTTGCCAATACAGGCATTCGCCGCGCTCCAGTGATCAAGGACAAACTCCTGGGTATTATCTCTATTACCGATATTCTGGCTAAAGGAGACTTTCTCGATAAACCCAAGAGCGTACTTCTTGAAGACGAAATCCGCAAAGCGGTAGAAGAAGCACGGGCTGTCTGCGCCCAAAAAGGACCAACCTCTAAAGAATGTGCCGCCGCCTGGGATATTGTGGAAGAACTGCAAGCGGAAGCTGCACACCAACGGGCAGAAAAGCTGCCTCAAACAGCATTTGAGGAATATTGTCAAGAGTATCCCGAAGCCCTGGAATCTCGAATTTATGACAGTTAATCTGACTTCAGATTTTACTGGGCTACCCGGAAGACAAGAGAAAATCCGCTCGTGATATCCTCCACCACCATAATCTTTAATTAGGTGGTGGCTTTTTTAGAATAAGTCATCAGTCAATTGTAGGGGCGGGTTTAGGGACTCAATTCAGATATCCACCCATAAATGTTCAACAAAACCCGCCCTTATAAGTAGGTCGGTAGCTTTCTTCGTTGAAGGAAACCTGGTTTTGAGTCGCGATCGCGCCTTTTATCACCCTTATCTTTACAGCAAACGAGACAATAGCAAATACATCAAGCGAAATAGAGCCGTTATCGCGATCGCACTCGCAGCAGCAATCCCTCCAGTAATGACCACTTCTAGGATAGACCAGCCGCTCCCTAGTAGAGGGATGAGCAAGACAGCAAAAGTAATTCCGCTAATAATTAGCAAATTTTTGTTTTTAATCCGGTGATTGTATTGTGTATAAACTAAACCGCCAACAACCATACCCAATACTCCCACACTTATACCTGAAATACCCAGTAAACTGTTTATAACAATGAACAGTAATCCACCTTCAAATCCGACAAATGCCGCTTTCGCAAAAATTTCTGATAGTGAACGAGGTGGAATCGGCGGAATTGGCGGAATCGGCGGAATCGGCGGAATTGGGGAATGGGGTTGTTGTGAGGATTGAGTCGGAGGTGATAATGGTGTTGAGTCCATAAAATCTATCACCTCTTGAGCCGATTGAAAACGCTGAACTGGCGCTTCTAAGAGCAGCTTATCTAATACATCTGCTAGAGTATCGCTAACTTGAATATACTGTTTCCAATGCCAACAATTAGTATGGGAATCGCGCAGATCTTTGAGATCTTTACCTGTCAACAAAACAACTATTGTCACAGCTAAGGCATACAAGTCAGAGGAAGGTTTAACCTCTCCCCCTCTCATCTGTTCAGGTGGAGCATATCCAGGAGAATAAATACCCGTTGAGGATATAGACGATCTTTCCCCTGCCGTTTTGCTGACCTGCTTAACTGCACCAAAATCCAACAGGTACAACCGTCCATTCCGGTGACGCATAATATTGGAGGGTTTAATATCCCGATGGATTGAACCATTCTCATGGACAAATTTGAGAACTTCTAGCATTTCTCTGAGAATTGCTATAACTTCAGGTTCAGAGAATGTTCCTTTGGTTTGCAGTTCTTCTTCTAAATCTTGCCCATCAATAAATTCCTGTACCAAATAAAAGAATTTATCTTGAGTATCAGGTTGGGATAACTTGGCAACACTTAAGGGAAAAAAGGCATAGAGATTAGGAATTTGAGGATGAGTATTACCCAGTTTTTCTAAAACCTCTGCCTCTTGCTCAAATAACTCTTGCGCTTTAGCGAGTTGGGAGGGACTTAATTGATCAGAAGGCTGAAACTGTTTGACGACACAATAGCGCATCAATGGGGTGTGGCGATCGCGTGCCAAAAACGTTGTGCCAAACCCCCCCTGATTTAGCAACTGGGTTGGAATATAACGACCCCCCAAAATAAGTGGTATTCCACAAGCTGTACAATATCTCTGCTGTGCTGTTTGCAGCGTGGCTTTCTGATCCAGTTCAGCAAAGAAGTTTTGGGGACGAGGGCAATGGGGGCGAGTGCAGTGGATTTCCATTGTTCATATCCAAAGAAGTCATAAGTTATCAGTTATATATAAGTTATAAATCAATTGTAGGGGCGGGTTTAGTAACTCAGGTCAGCTTTTCACCAATAACTGAAAAGCAAAACCCGCCCTGATTCAACGGAACCCTTCACTTCCTTTAAGGGAACCTGGTTTTGAGTCGCGATCGCGCCTTTTATCATCCTTGGCTTTACAGGAAACGAGACAATAATAAGTAAATCAAGCGAAATAGAGCAGTGATGGCGATCGCACCAGCAGCGACAAACGCTCCAGTTAAGATGACGCCAGGGATTGATAACCCAACCCGTAATGCTGGTATGAACAATAGAACCAGCGTTATTCCAGCTAAAATTAGCAAGTCTTTGCCTTCAATAATCCGGCGGTATTGTGTATAAATTAAACCCCCGACAATCATTCCCACTAATCCTACACTAATCCCAGAGATACCCAAAAAACTTTTCAGAGCAATAAACAGTAACGCCCCTTCAAAGCCAGTAAACCCTGCGCTGATTAACGTTTCTGATAGGGTAAAACGGGATTTTGGTCGCTGAATCGCGGGTTGTTGCTGAACCACAGGTTGCGGTTGAACCACAGGTTGTTGTTGAACGGCTGGTTGGGGCTTGGGAGTAGGGGGAGGTGGAGGTGGTGGTGCAGGGGGAGTTCGACGCGGTTTCAGAGCGTCCATCACCTCTTGAGCCGATTGAAAGCGTTTATTTGGGGTTGGTAGAAGCATACGGTTTAAGACCTCTGCTAGCGTATCACTAACCTGGGTATAGGGTCTCCAGTTCCAGGAGTTATTGTAAGAATCATATAACTCTTCTGGCTCTTTCCCCGTCAGCAACATAATCAACGTTACCGCTAACGCATACAAATCCGTTGACGGGTAAACTTGCGCCCCTGACATCTGTTCGGGTGGCGCAAATCCCATCGAATAAATTCCCGTGGATTTGCCAGAGGGGGTTCCTGCTGCGCCTTTGGTGACTTGTTTAACCGCACCAAAATCCAACAGGTACAAGCGTCCATTCTGGTGACGCATGATATTAGAGGGCTTAATATCCCGATGGATTGAACCATTATCATGGACGAACTGGAGTACCTTCAGCATTGCCCGTAACACTTCTAGGACTTCAGCTTCAGAGAATGTCCCTTTGGTTTGCAGTTCCTCCTCCAAGTCTTGTCCATCAATAAATTCCTGGACTAAGTAGAAAAACTGGTCTTCTTTACCCGATTGATGTAGGTTACTAACACTTAAGGGGAAAAAGGCATAAAGATTGGGAATTTGGGGATGATCATTACCGAGTTGTTCTAATACCTCCGCTTCCCGTTCAAATAAACCTTGGGCAATGGCAAGTTGTTGGGGGCTTAAATCACCAGACGGCTGGAACTGCTTCACAACACAATCACGCATCGTTGGCGTATAGCGATCGCGGGCTAGAAATGCGGTACCAAACCCGCCCTGACCCAGTAACTTGGTAGGAAGATAGCGACCCACTAAAATCAGGGGCATCCCACAAGCTGTACAATACTTCTGTTGTGCCGTTTGCAGTGTCGCCTTGTCATCGAGATCGGCAAAAAAGTTTTGGGGGCGAGAACAGGTGGGACGAGTGCAGTAAATTTCCATTGTTCTGAAAGCATTGGCACTAACAATTGTATCGTCCTCTTCGGGGAGGTTTGCCCTAGTGCAGCACGGCAAAAATACTTAAGCAGCTTCGTAGATACGATGAAGCAGGGGGAGCAGGGGGAGCAGGGGGAGCAGGGGGAGCAGAGGGAGCAGGGGAAGTAGAGGGAGCAGGGGAAGCAGAGGGAGCAGGGGAAGCAGGGGGAGCAGGGGGAGCAGGGGAAGCAGAGGGAGCAGGGGAAGCAGAGGGAGCAGGGGGAGCAGGGGAAGCAGAGGAAGCAGAGGAAGCAGGGGAAGTAGGGGAAGCAGAGGAAGCAGAGGGAGCCGGGGGAGCAGGGGGAGCAGGGGAAGCAGAGGGAGCAGGGGAAGTAGAGGGAGCAGGGGAAGTAGGGGGAGCAGGGGGAGCAGGGGGAGCAGAGGGAGCAGGGGAAGCAGAGGGAGCAGGGGAAGTAGGGGAAGATAAAATTACATTTATTTTAGAAATACTATGTCAGAAATTGGCAACGAAAACGAACAAGATAATACTCTGTTGAACCAATGGCGTCAGAAAATCGAAATCGCTAATCAAAACAATATTTTTTGTCATTGTCGCCATTGCGGTGA
Organism: Coleofasciculus sp. E1-EBD-02; assembly: GCF_040218245.1. Lineage (NCBI taxonomy): Bacteria > Bacillati > Cyanobacteriota > Cyanophyceae > Coleofasciculales > Coleofasciculaceae > Coleofasciculus > Coleofasciculus sp. E1-EBD-02. The sequence goes on from NZ_JAVJQN010000196.1 coordinate 43,690, forward strand.
TGAATGGGTAGACTCATCGTTAAATAGTGCCTGTAATCACTGCGGTAGCCACGATATTGAACGGATTCCCTGTTGGCAGTTCCCAGATGGCTAAATTAAGGAGGTGGGAATAATTTAGATTGTTATTTGTCATACTCGCGCGATCGAGAAGGAAGCTACGTTATTTGCTATTTATCGAAGAATTATTGCACTCTATCCGGGCGGGTTTAGTGACATCAGGGTGACAACCCAATGTTAATGGTAAAACCCGCCCCTACAACTTCCCCTGCTCCCAGACGTAGCATGCTACGTCTCTACATTGCTTCCCCTGCCTTCTTAAGGCGATCGCAGAGTCCGAATTGTTAACACCTGGGGTGGGGTTGCATCTGCGGGATAGATAAAATCTACCTCGACAAAACGGCGATCGCCTGGAGGCATTTTTAGCGTCAGCAATGGCTCCCCAGCTTGACCCCGATGTTGTACCAGATGAACCGAACGGGTGCGGGCTAATCCCCGATCATCGGTGTAGCGCAGTTGTACCGTACCCCGAAAGAAGACTTGGGCATCGGGAGGATTCAAAAAGTGCAGTCTGTCAGTTTCTTCTTCTTCGTCGGGTTTCAGCGGGGTTTGAATCGCCAAGGTTACGGTTTGTGAAGCATCTGTCCGGTTAACTAAAGGCAAAGTAAGGTGATACTGCACTCCATAATTGCCATGGGCGCGATGAGCGGTATCCGGATAACGGACTTTTAGAGGCGCACTCTGCACTTGATCAGTCCCTAAGGTGATAAACGGTACTGTACTTAAGGGATAGGAAAACGCTTGACCCGGTTGAGGAATACTCAGATTCGATGCACCCGGACGATCAACGACCTCAGTACGCCATTGAGAACCGACCGCCACACCTGCGACCCGACCATAGACAATTTTACCGTCCGTCTGGTTGGGTGGTGTCGGGATGCGATCGCGTGGTCCGGCTAAATTGCCTTTAAATAATAAATACCGCCATTCGTCGAGAGTAGGTGGACGATAGGGAAGTGCAGACGCCCCCGAAGATTCTCGATTCACTTTGCGATCGGAATTCAGGGGTGCATACATGGCTAAACTTGCCATATAAACAGGTCGATTGGTTCGCAGACGCATCAACGTAGACCGGGAATTGCCTAACGCAATGGGTAAATTGAATACCATTTCGCTCTGTCGCGGCGGAATCACAATTTGAGAGGGAAACGAGGATTGATGCACACCACGCAGGATATCGGTGGCTACCCGTGAACCGGGACCCGAATAGACCAAACCAAAGGGATTATCCATATAGGGCGGTAAGTTGATAAACGGAGCATCCGGATTGGTCACATAACTTACCGCTTGCAAAATATCTAAGGTTACAGGTTGACTCCCCGCATTGTGAACCAGAACCCCTTGGTACATGGGTCGCCATTCCTCTGGCGTATTGGAGCGGGCGATATGATGAGCAAAGATATCAAAGCGTCCAGAAAGCGGGAAATTTAAATGAGCGCCAGGACTCGCTTTTCCGTAAGGGGGGAAGGTTGACAGTAAAATCCCCTCGGTTTGGATCACTTCGGGACTATTGCTATTAAAGACAGGTATCTGATCCAGTTGTCCTGGTAACGGTCGTATTTGTTGAGGTTGCACCACCAATTCCTGGGCGGGAGGAGGAGTTGGGGTTGTCGGGGGGACAGGGATAACAACTTGAGCCAGCGAGAAATTGGCGAATAAAAGCAGCATGAACGAAGGGGTTTTCCAACCTCACACACACAACAACAGTTCTCAGTTTCAGCGTTTCACTCCCGTCATCAGCAATAAACTGGCAACAAGGGCAGAGTGATTAAGTATAGACCGATACTAAGAACTGTAGATTTATCATCCTACCGCTTGTTATTGGTTATTGGTCATTGGTCATTTGTTAGGGAACAGGGAACAGGGAACAGGGAATTCAAACTGCATAAGCTGACACTACCGAGATATACTTTCCAGCGATGACATAATTTGGATATGAACGATGACTTTCAACATCTACCATAAACTGAATCGTCTGATTCTCACCGGAACCACAACCACAGTCCTAGCGACTACCTCCCTAACCAGTTTTATCCTCGCCGCCTCACGTCCCGCACAAGCTAACCCGGAAGTTGACCTTTACACCTTATGCACGAAATTCCCCTTAAATTCGCGCTGTGAAGGCTACGAACCCCCCGTCTCGCTCAAACAGCGTTCGGGTCATGAGGGACTGTGCGCTTTAACCTCTGGTGAAACGGATCTATCCGGTAAATGCAAAATCTCCCTCACTGATGGAATCATCACCGCTTATATTGAACAAGGCGATCGTCTCGCGGTTTTGGATGATGAAAGACCAACCCAGGAAATTACTGTTGCGGCAAGTAATGTTGATACCCTAACCTATCAAGAAGGCAAAAAAGCTAACGTGGGTCGGATTATTGGTAATACCTTGCTGTTTGGCGTTCTGGGTGCCGTTTTCACCAAACCGGATAAGATTGCCCAAATTGAGGTAGGTTTCACCGGAGAATCTGATCCTGCAACGACACAGGTTTTGACCTTAGTAACCGAACGGGAATTGGGACTGACGTTAAGAAGCAATTTGGAACGATTAACGGGAATTTTCGCGGAAATTCCTGCTGAAGAGGAACCGGAAACTCAAGAAACAACAGTCGAGGATTCCGAGACTTATTCAACAGATTTAGATGAATTCTGTGAGTCTTATCCACACAATTCTCGTTGTCAGAATTCCACGGATGAATAGAGAATCGAGCGACTCAACAACCTCTTTTTGATTGTAAGGAAGGGCGGGTTTTGTTGTTCCGTTATCAGTAATAAGCAGATTGAGTGGCTAAACCCGCCCCTACAAATATGTGATTTCAGTTATCATTCTTTTTACCGTATCTCCATCACCCCATTCCTCCCCAAATCAGCCGCGCTACCCAAAACGGAGCTAAAGTCGCGATCGCGATCCAGTCTCCCCAGTGTAAACGCAGTTGATGCCATTGGACTCGATGCTGATTGGGACTGGTAAAACCACGCACTGTCATGGCTTTGGCAATTTGATCGGCTCGCATGAGTAGGTTTTCTAATAACCGTTCAGTCACCATAATCCAAACTTGAGCGCTGCGGCGAACCCCTAGCTTTTTCCAGTTAATCGCCCGAGTCCGAATCGAACGGACTAAATTTTGCACTTCCTCCAAAACTAAGGGAATAAAACGCAAGGATAAGGTTAATGTCAGAGCAATTTCTGTCACTGGAATATTCAGACGCCGTAAGGGAAGCATTAGACTTTCTAACCCGGCGGTAATTTCTTCGGGGGCGGTGGTGAGCAAGTAAAGATTGGTACTATAAATTAGTGTGAAAATTACGGTACTGACCCGAACCGCTAGATCCAATGAGCGACGGGTAATTGTTACTGGACCCGCTTCTAGGAGAATATATCTGTAGTCCGTCGGTTGGGGTAAATTGGTCAGGATAACGGTTTCACTTTCAGAAGCCTCTGGAACTGATTCCCGTCCGATGCCAAAGGGATTATACCAGGGTCTAGGTTGAGGCGATTCCTGTGCTGAGGTTTCAGCAGACTCAACCATGAGAATGTCCGCCTCAGGAAGCCGAGACTGATGATCAACCGCCAATCCATCGGGTGCGATCGCGGTGAGAATAAAGACAAATACCGCTAGCATCAGCAGCCAACCCATTTGCTGACGCCAAACCCGTAACGGAATACGGGCTGACAGAGTGAGCAAAATGAGTACCACAACAACTGCCAAACGGCAATAGGGATTGGCTAATAAAGGTACTGCCAAAAAGCTCATTAACCAGATAAGTTTTACCCGAGAATCCAGGTAATGGAGCCAAGTTACAGGTTGTTCCAGGTATAGCCCTAACGGGAGCGATCGCAGTAAGTCCATGGTTTGTCATTCGTCATTCGTCATTTGTCATTCGTCATACTCGCGCAAGCGAGAAGCAAGCTACGTCATTCGGCAAAAGGGAATGGGGAATAGGCAAAAATATGCCCTCGAAGGTTGTCAAGAATCAATGTATCCCATCTCACTATTGTTTTGACCATTGACAAAGGACATAAGACCAAGGACAAATGACAAATTAAACCCGAACGGCTCGATTAGCATTGCTGCTTTCAACATCGCGGACTTTCTTCCCACGCCATAATAGACGCAATGGTGTCCCTGTAAAACCCAGTTGTTGGCGAAATTGACGCTCAATATAGCGGCGATAGTTTTCATTAAATCGTTTCGGATCATTGACAAACAGGGCAATCGTTGGGGGTTTAGTTTTAACCTGGGTGCCGTAGTAAATTTTGCCTTGGCGTCCTTGGCGGTTGGTGGGCGGGGAATGCCAGTTAATGGCTTCTGCAAGCACTTCATTAATCACAGACGTACTGACGCGGCGCTGGTGTTCTGCGGCAACAGTATCGACTAAATCGAGAATTTTGTCTACTCGTTTTCCGGTTAAAGCGCTGACAAAAATCATCGGTGCCCATTCAACAAAATAGAGGCGATTTTTCAGCAGTTTTTCGTATTCATAGATCGTATAGGTATCTTTTTCAATCGCATCCCATTTGTTTACCAAGATAACCGCCGCCCGTCCGTCTTCAGCAATTCGTCCAGCAAGTTTTTGGTCTTGTTCGGTAACACCATCTAGGGCATCAACCACGAAGAGAACCACATCAGCACGGCGAATAGCTTTGAAGGCGCGATTAATGCCAAAAAATTCCGGTCCATATTCGACATTTTTCTTCCTGCGAATGCCTGCGGTATCAATAAGACGATAGAGTTGAGATTCACTCTCAGTTTCTGGGTTTCCGGGGCGTTCGACAATCATATCAATGGCATCGCGAGTAGTACCAGAAACGGAACTGACGATCGCACGTTTTTCTCCGGTCAGGGCATTTAATAGACTAGATTTACCCACATTCGGACGTCCGACAATTGCCACGTTAATTTCTGAGGTGTCTGGGAGTATTCCCACCGTGGGCAAATGGGTAATCAGTTGATCCAGGAGTTCCCCGGTTCCTGCACCGTGAATCCCAGAGACAGGAAAGGGTTCACCTAAACCGAGTTCCCAAAACTCAGCCGCTTGGATTAGTCCTTGTTGGGGGGATTCGCACTTGTTTACAGCCAGGACAACCGGGACAGGGTGCTGGCGTAGCCAATCTGCGATCGCCTGATCAGCCGCCGTGAGACCCGCTTGACCATCGACGACTAATATAGCGGCGCTGGCTTCGCTGAGGGCTGCCATTGCCTGTTCTCGAATCAGGGGCAGAAATTCGGTATCATCATCAAAAACCAACCCCCCGGTGTCTACAATCGAGTAATCTCGGTCTTGCCAGAACGCGGGTCGATACGTGCGATCGCGGGTAACTCCCGGTTGATCATGGACAATCGCATCCATCACCCCGGCTAACCGATTGACAAGCGTTGATTTGCCCACATTCGGGCGTCCGATTACAGCAACTATTGGCAAACCCATCGTCTTTATCCCCCTTACAGATATGAAGCGTTATGCTCCAGTCTTCTATTGTAGCGAGGTGAGAGGGAGTGGCTGATTACTCTATCATTTGTCATGGGATTAGAAAAGACGTTTGAAGTTTGACGTTCTCATCCTATCGCCTCCCCTTCTGCTCAAACCGCCAGAAGTGCAGGTGCTGCGTTAATCGAACGCTTTTGGGAGTGCGATCGCTCTCAATTACAAAATCTGCACTGACTGAGTGTTAATTTCTGTCAAATTAGTTAATCTTACATCATTAGTAAACAATGTTGCATTTAAAACTTGTGCAGTTGCAGCAATTATTGCATCAGGAAGTCTCAGTTTGTATTGTTTCCGAAATGTAATTGCTAAATCCTTAATACTACTCTCAAGTTCCACCACTGTAAGCTTGGCTAAGAAATCCCGAATCTGTACTTCTTCATCTGAACTGAGACTGGGATAGGATAACAATTCAATTTCAGTAATCACTGACACAAAATACTGTCCTGACGGTAACGGGTTAGTTAAACGCCCCCCTAAGAAGTACAAAACTACATTCGTATCCAATACAATTAAATTCTGCGTCAATGCCACTCATGCCTCATTTGCTGCTGATACTCCAAAGGATCTTGAGTTAATTGAATCACACCTGCATACTGGTTTAAATTAAATTCTTGTTTTTGTTGTAATTGATAAGCTTCTAATAGTTGCTCAATTTTCTGCCAGTCCTGATAATCAATCAACACCGCAACAGGACGCATCGCTTCATCAGTCACAATTTTTTTATTAAAACTGAGCATAATAGTCTGCTTCATAACAACGTCTAACTTTTCTATCGTAGCTCCAAAGCCAAAACATTGTAGAGACGTTGCATGCAACGTCTCTACAATCTGGACATAACTTCCGTTCAACCTTCCTGATCACTCTTGAGGAAATCACCCACGTACAATCGGATAAATTCTGCTGCTGCATCAGGATTGAGGCTATGAAGTGCCTCAGCAATCTGCACCACGGTTTCAGCAGTGGGATCTCTTTTCTCGTGATACCACTTGAAAATCATCGAACGATCAACTCCCAAAGTTACGGCTAGCTTGTTTTGACTGATGCCGTATGTGTCTAATGTTTGCCTGAGAGCTTGTCCCGCTTTTCCCATGCCTCTAATCGTGTCAGAGGATGGTGAGCAAGTAAATGTTGTCTTATGCGACCACAGTCTGCTAGATTTAATGTAGTCTACTAAGACCACATTAAATTCAACCAGGTGAACTCAAATGCAAGCGTACTTTCTACCTAATGCCAGCGGTCTGTTCTGCCAATCACAGACAGCGTTTGGCAAACTGAGGGATAAGGAAGGCGATCGCACTAAGCGACACCGTAGCCTGTGTAAGGACGTTTATAACTGGGATGTAAACCGAGAATAATATCCTCTTTGGGTATCCCCATTTCTACTAAATCTTGTGCCAAATCAGCTTCGGTCATATTTCGCTGAATCCAAATTTTGCCATTTTTAATATCTATATGAATGAAACAGTTGTAGACTCTTTTTAGTCCCTCCCAACCGATATCTAGAAGCTGATAGTGGTCATTTTCTGTGTCAAAAATGAGTTGACACTCTATTTCTGAATCTGAGCGATTTGCATCTTCAGTCGTATGATTTTTTAATAGCTGGCGGACTAATGAGCGATAGTTTTCTAATTTTTCCATTCCCTGATCACCTCTTCAACAGGATCGTAAATAATTAATTCTTCCCATACTCTTAATCGTGTCAGAGCCTCACGAGCCATCATAGGGTACGGCAATGCCGTACCCCTACCCAATCAATTATCCTTAAGATGGGGTAGGGGCACGATAGTATCGTGCCCTGATATAGGTTCAGGTTACTTAATCTGGTTGTCTACAATAAAATTAAATTCTGCGTCAATGCCACTCAGTTTCTATCGTAGCTCCAAAGCCAAAACATTGTAGAGACGTTGCATGCAACGTCTCTACAATCTGGACATAACTTCCCTTCAGTCTTCCTGATCACTCTTGAGGAAATCACCCACGTACAATCGGATAAATTCTGCTGCTGCATCAGGATTGAGGCTATGAAGTGCCTCAGCAATCTGCACCACGGTTTCGGCTGAGGGATCTCGATTTTCGTGAAACCAGTGAAATACAACTGAACGATCAACCTTCAAAGTTACGGCTAG